>DVHY01000083.1 GCA_018711755.1 Candidatus Limivicinus faecipullorum
TAACTATGTCCGCTTCTTCAATTCCGATCGACCTGCTGCCGCCTTGGGTTACAAAAGCCCCGTTCAGTACAGGTCTGAACGGGGCTTCCCCTAAACTGTTTTTCTGTGTCTACTTTCGCTTGACAAGTGCACAGCGGTTTTCCGCTGCGGATTTTTTTGCCTGTTTAAGCGCCGGGGACTTCCGGCAGCTCAGCCGCCGATTATGGAGTCCACCCCGTAGTAGGCGGCCATATACTTGTTGGGCCAGGAGTCAGCCACTTCTGTGTTCAGATAGCCCAGACCTTCCAGGGCGCAGTAGCCGGTGCTGGAATAGACCCGGTAGACTTCCACGTCCATGATGCCCTCTTCCCGGCAGGCCACTATCTGCTTTTCGTTCTCCGTAAGGTAGTAGTTGGTCTTGACGATGTCCTGCACCCCCACGCTGCCCTTGTAGAGGGCGGCCATGAGACACAGGGCGCCCAGGGCCGTCATAAGGGGCCGGAGCTTCAGCTCCTGGAAGAGGGAGGCAAAGAGCACCGCGTCGGCGGAGATAATCAGCAGGGTGCCTATGTAGGCGCTGCGCTCGGGAAAGAAGCTGGCAAAGGTGAGCACAAAGACCGAGGCCAGAGAGCCCAGCATCAGCAGAGCCGCCAGCAGCTGGGTGTCCCGGTCTGTTTTCCTGCCGTAGGCGATGGCGGCCAGGATAGTATAGACCACCATGGGGGTCCAGATACGCCGGTACATCTCCAGGGCGGCGACAAAATTGTCAAAGAGGTTGGAGACGGTGAACTGGCTGGACTTGTTGGCTATCTGGGCGGGGGCGGTCATCATGAAGACAAAGCCCGCCAGGGCGGCCAGCACCGATATCCACAGATAGGGGGCTATCTTCTGCTTTTTCAGAAAACGGCCCAGGAGCATGAAGCAGCAGGCGAGGAAGATAACCGTAGAGGCGCAGTTTTCCGAATAGGCCCCCACCAAAAGGGCGGAGAGCACATAGAGGATGCGGCCGGGCAGGGAGTTTATATCCCGGTCGCAGAGGTACTTTCTCATATAGACCGTGAGGAAGAGCAGGGAGAAGAAGGTGGCCCAGAGATAGTTCACCGAGCCGTCCTGCCAGAGGATGACCTGGCCGAAATTCAGGGTGAATATCCAGATACAGCCGAAAATGCACAGAAGCAGCAGATTGCTGCGCTCCCGGTCCCGGTTGGCTATGCGGTACACCAGGTATACCTCACCCACCAGCACGGCGGAATTCACCAGCTTGAATATCCACAGGGGCAGCATCAGGGAGATCTGCACCAGGCTGTGGGATATGAGGCGGCCGTTCATGGTCAGACGGTGGGCCGCCATGGAGGGGATGAGCTGGCTCAGGCTCTCCATGCGGCTGCCGTCGGCAAAGCTGAAGCAATACATGTAGTCGTCCGCCAGCAGGTTGGTCTTCAGATTGCAGTAGAGCATCACCAGATACATGAAGGCCAGGATGAGCAGCATGAGCCATTTGGAGCGGTTCAGCTGCCCGGGTATTTTTTCAATGACTATCTCTTTTTTCATTGTGTACTCCAAAGGGATGCGTTCAGTCTCCGAACACCCAGAGATGGGTCACGCCGAAGGCCTCCCGGATATAGCAGTTGAGCATATATATGGGGTAGCCGGGCAGACCGGCCACGCCGGCCACATCGGCCCCCAGCATCTTCGCCATGGTCTTTGCCCGATATAGATGGTAGGAGCTGGAGAGTATGGCCACGTTGCCGTCCGGCTCGTCCCCCCGCTCCCGGATGATCTCAAAGGAGTAGGTCAGATTCTCCATGGTGGAAGTGGAACTATTTTCGCATATTATCCGGTCCCTGTCAACATCATGGTCTATGAGCCAGTCCTCCATGCACTCGGCCTCGCTGATATTCTCGCCGGGGCCCTGGCCTCCGCTGACGATGACCATGGACTCAGGGTAGGTGTTTAAGTACTCCAGAGCGCCCTCCAGCCGGTTGGTGAGGGCCAGGGAGGGGGTGTCCCCGTGGACGGCGGCGCCCAGGACTATCAGGTACTTTCGCTCCGGGTCCGCATCAGTGCGGGAATTCTTGATTATCGGCAGTTCCACCAGGCAGAAGTATATAAAGCCTATGCTCACCAGGATAAACACCCAGCGTCGGAAAGTATCGCTGCCGAAGCGGTGTACCAGAATAAGCGCAGCTATGAACAGCAAGGTGTAGCTTATATAGGTATAGCCCCTGAGACAGAAGAAGAAAAAGGCGGCGGCGACTATAAGTATCGCAACGCTGATCCCCCAGAGAGGCAGATTTTTCAAGCTCATTGTTCCAGCTCCTCCCATTTTTCATACAGTTCCAGCAGCTGCTCTTCCAGCTCCTCCTTCTGGGAGCCTATCTCCATCAGCTTCTGGTAATCGGTGGCATGCTCTTCCGAAAGCCTGTCCAGCTCCGCAGACTTCTCCTCCAGGCGCTGTATCTCCCGCTCCAGCCGGGCTATGGCCTTGTCGTTGTTTTTGGGCCGCTGGGGCTTGGGCTTCTTCTCCCGCTCCTGGCGCTTTTCCGTCTGGACAAAGACCTGCTGGCGGCTCTTCCATTGACAGTAGTCCCTGTAGCCGCCCCGGAAGTCGGTGATACGGCCGTCGCTGAGGGCCCAGATCCGGGTGGCAAATTTTTCTATAAAGTACCGGTCATGGGAGACGAAGAGCAGGGTCTGCTCATAGTCGGACAAGGCGTCCTCCATCCACTCCCGGCTGGCGATATCCAGGTGGTTTGTGGGCTCGTCCAGGATGAGGAAGTTGATGTCTCCGCCCATGAGCATGCACAGGCGCAGCCGGCTCTTCTCCCCTCCGGAGAGAGCCCCCACCGGGGTGAACACGTCCTCCCCCCGAAAGCCGAAGGCAGCCAGGCGGTCCCGGGCCTCCTGAGGCTGACAGCGGCAGTCATAGAGCATGGTGTCCAGAGCGGAGCGGTCGTCTTTGGAGAAGCTCACCATCTGGGGCAGGTAGGCGGTGCGCACCGCCGGGCCTCTGTAGAGATAGCCGGTGTCCGGCGTCTCCTCACCCATGATGAGCTTGACCAGGGTGGTCTTGCCGGCGCCGTTGTCGCCGATGAGGGCGATGCGCTCCCCGCCGGCCACCTCCATGGTCAGTCCCGAAAACAAAACCCGGTCCCCGAAGCCCTTGGAGACGTCGTCCAGCACCAGGACCTCATCGCCGCTGAAAGCCCGCTCCTTGAATTTCACGCTGAGCTTTTTCTGCTCCGTGGGCTTTTCGCTGGTCTTCAGCTTCTCTATCCGCTTTTCCATGGAGAAGGCCCGCTTGTGGAGCTTGTCGTTGCCCATGAAGGCCCAGAGATGCATCTGCTCGGCGGCCCGGGTGAGCTGCTCTATCTTGGCCTGGTCCTTCTCGTATTTCTTCAGCTTCTCCTCAAAGCGGCGCTGCCGCTCCTGGACGTAAAAGCTGTAGTTGCCGCTGTAAAATTCCGCCTTGCCCTCGTTTATCTCTATGCTGCGCTGCACCACCTTGTCCAGGAAATACCGGTCGTGGCTTATCACCAGCACGGTGCCCTTGAAGTGGAGCAGATAGTCCTCCAGCCACTCGGTGGAGCGCAGGTCCAGATGGTTAGTGGGCTCGTCCAGCAGCAGTATGTCCGTGTCCTCCAGGATGAGCCGGGCCAGGTTCACCCGGGTCTTCTCCCCGCCGGAGAGGGACTCGAAGCTCTGGGAGAGCATGGCCGGGGAGATGTCCAGGCCGTTTGCCACCCTGGACCGGGACGTGTCCATCTCATAGCCTCCCAGGCGGCGGAAGTCCTCCTGGAGCCGGTCATATTCCTCCAGCAGAGAGGGGGACTGCTCCTTTTCCAGCTGCAGGCTCAGCTCCTCCAGGCGGCGGGAGATATCGTAGAGGCGGCGGTGGGCGTGCCTGAGGACCTGCTCCGTGGTCCAGCCCTCAGGGTACACCGGAATCTGGGTGACCAGGCCCAGACGCTTGGAGGGGGCCACCATCACCTCCCCCTCGTCGGGGCGCAGCTGGCCGGAGAGTATGCGGAAAAGGGTGGTCTTGCCGCAGCCGTTGTGGCCCAGTATGCCCACCCGCTCCCCGGAGTTCACCGTAAAGGAGAGACCGTCCAATATGTTTTTGCCCAGTTCAAAGGATTTTACCAGGGAATTTACCGAAATGTCTATCATTGTTTTTCTACCTTTATATTTTCCACTGCCCATTGCAGTACGTCGTTGGTGATAGGCCCGGAGGTGCTGAGACCATAGCCGCCCCTCTCCACCAGGGTGACAAAGGCAAAGGGATGTTCCTCGTCTGCCAGAAAGCCCACGAACCAGGCGTGAGAGGCGCCGTCTCCCAGCTCTGCGGTGCCGGTCTTGGCGCAGAGCTTCAGGCCCGGGAAGTTCTCCTCCCCCTTGTAGTGGTCCACCACGTTGTAGTTCATCATCTGCTTGAGCCGGTCGGCGGTGGAGGCATCCATGAACCGGCTGCTTTCAGCCTGGGAGTCCTCCAATATCAGCGTGGGCTCCAGGAGCTGGCCGCCGTTGGCCACGGCGCAGAGAAAACGGAGCATGGAGTAAGGGCAAACCATGTCCGTGGACTGGCCTATGCCGGACCAGCCCAGCTCCGGGTCCCCCACAAAGTCGGTGGGATAGCTGCCGGCGGCGGTGTTTATGCCGCTGAGCTCATGGCTGTCCAGAAAGCCGTATTTAGTCACGTAATCCACCATGGTGCCCTGCCCCAGCATCACCGCTATCTGGGCAAAGGCAACGTTGCAGGAATTGGAAAGGGCCTGCTCAAAGGTCTGGGTGTAGTGGGAGCCGGTGCAGATTATGGGCACTCCGGCTATCTCATATTCGCCTTCACAGTAGAACTCCATCTCCTTGATGTCCTCTATCTGCTCAATGGCGGCAGCGGCGGTAATGAGCTTGAAGACGGAGCCGGGGATGAAGCTGGCGGAGAGGCAGCGGTTTATATAGGTGCCGTCTTTCAGCTCTGCCTCAGTGTCCAGAGGATCGGTGGAGGGTACGGATACCAGGCCCAGTATCTCCCCGGTCTTGTAGTTGGAGAGGAGCATCATGCCCTTGGTGTCCTCCCCCAGGGCCATGAGCCGGTCATAAATGTATTCGTTGAGCCGGGAATCTATGCTCAGGGTGAGGACACTGTCCTCAGCCTTGGTGGTGCCGGTGAAGATGGAAAATTCCTGCATGCCGCTCCAGTAGCGGGAGAGGATCCCGGCGCCGGTGCGGCCCCAGTAGTCCCCGGTGACGTGGTAATTGGCGGTCCTCACATGGGCATCGGGGGAGAAGTCCTCCCGGGACTGGCCGAAGGAGGCCAGCATCTGCCCGTTGCGGTCCAGCAGAAGGCCGCTGGAGCCGGAGTTCACCCGGGAGAAATAGAGGGCCCAGTCCTGTCCCCGGTCCACATATTCCACCAGATAAAAGCCCATGCCGCAGACCACCAGAGCGGCTATCAGCAGCAGAGAGAAGGCCCGGTTAGTTATCTTTCTCATAGTCGTCCTCCTCCTGCCAGGGCTCAATATAGGGATTGCCTTCGGCGATGTTTATCTCTTCCTCGCCCCGGCCTTCCCAGTCCTCCTCATCCTCCTCGTCCGCAGCGGAGAATCTCTTGGCCGAGCCCACGGCAAAGCTGGCGCCCCGCCGGTTGTCCGCACTCTTTATAAAGGCCATGAGCAGCCAGCAGGAGATGAGGGAGCTGCCGCCCCGGGACACAAAGGGGAAGGTGACGCCGGTGAAGGGCAGCAGGTCCAGAGAGCCGAAAACGTTCAGGGCCATCTGGCTGAGCAGCAGCGCCATGGCGGCGCAGGCGGCTATGGGGTAGTAGGCGGAGCGGCCGTGTCTGGCCGAGCGCACGGCGAAAAGGGCCATCACCACCACGGCGGCCACCATGCACAGGCCCACGATGAACCCCAGCTCCTCGCAGATCACCGCAAAGACCATATCGGTGTTGGCGGCAAAGATATCGTCAAGCCATCCGAAGCCGGCCCCCTTGCCGGTGAGTCCGCCGGAGGCGGCGGCGGACATGGCCCGGGTCTGCTGAAAGCCCGCCCCGTAAACATCCTCCCAGGCGTGGCCCCAGGTGGCAAAGCGCTGGGCAATGTAGGGCTTCACGGTGACTGCCAGAAAGCCCGCCAGAACGGCGGCGGATACAGCCAGGAACACGGTGCCCAGGCTGCCGGAGCGCATATAGGAGATGACAAGGAAGGTGATGAAGAATATCAGCGCCGTGCCGAAGTCCCCGATAAGGGCCATGGCCACCACGCACAAGGCGGAAAAGCCGATAAAGCCGTAGAGGTTGCGGCGGAAGAAGAGCCGCTCCAGAGTGGAGGAGCCCACATAGATGTAGCAGGCCTTCACTATCTCCGAGGGCTGGAAGGAATAGCCCCCGAACTCCAGCCAGTTTCTGGCGCCCAGCACCGCGTCGCTGGCCAGCACGTTCACCGCCATAAGGGCCAGGGCCAGCCCAGCCACGAGGATGCGCAGGGCCATGGTGCGCCGGAGATTGCGCATCCACCAGCCGCCAAAGAGGAAGAGGGCAACGGCGGCCACGGTGAGCAGTATCTGCCTGTACATATCCTCCGGGGTGGAGGAGGCGGCCACGCTCATGCCCAGGCTGGTGAGGTAGAAGGCCAGGGTCTCCACCTCGAAGCCGCTGCGCTCCATAAGGCGCATGGCGCTGTAGCAGCACCACTGGAGGGCCATGAGGGCCACAAAGGCCAGGGTGATGGAGCGGGCGTACTCCGCCTCGGCGGACAGGGCGTGCTGCACTATAAGGGCCAGCTGGAAAAGGCTAAGCTCCAGCAATGTCACGGTGGGGGATACGTGAAGCCCGGCGCTGGTGCGCACGGCCTCGTTGCGCTCCCGCTCCCCGGCGGTGATGTCCTGGAATCTCAGGGTCTGCCCGCCCAGGTTTATGACGTCCCCGCTCTCCACCTGAGCTCCCCTGCTGCCGGTCTTCACGCCGTTGACCCAGACGCCGCTGCGGGAATAGATGTCGTATATCTTCCACACGCCCCGGTCGTTCCTGGACAGCACCGCATGGCAGCGGCTGACGCCGGGATAGCAGAGGCGTATGTCGGAGCTTATGGAGCGGCCGATGAGGTTTTCCCAGTGGGTGAGGGTATAGCTCTCCCCCTGGCAGCTGATATGCCCCCATATCTCCGACTCATATTTTTCGCTGAGCATGGAGCGCAGGCAGCGATATAATATAAACAGGGAAAGTATTATAACGGCGAATTTTGACGTAGTCAGGGTGTAATCCAGGAAGACTTCCATTGCCTGCCTCCTTTCCCGGAATTAGTTTTCTATATAATATAACATATGTTTCTCTGAAATACCAGAAAATATATATTAAAGCCTGAGGCCCCAGGTGATTGACAAGGTGAAAAGAATAAACTAATATGTAGCCTATGGACAGAAAAACTAAGATTTGGACAATAATACTGGCTGGGGTGGCGCTGCTGGGCATACTGGGCTGGCTGGCCCTGGAGAACCTGGGAGGCGGCACCGTGGCCGTTATCACCGTGGACGGAGAGGAGTACGACAGGATAGACCTGTCCAAAGTCACCGAGAGCTACGATATCCAGATAGACACCCAGTACGGCCACAACACTGTACACGTGGAACCCGGGCGGATATCCGTGACGGAGGCGGACTGCCCCGACGGAATATGCGTGGCCCAGGGGGCCATAGACAAGGGCGGCGTACCTATAGTGTGCATGCCCCACAGGCTGGTGGTGAAAATAGAGGGGGGCGACATCGATGCCTAAGACCAGGAAACTGGCCCTTATGGCTCTGCTCACCGCCATCGCCCTGACTATCTTTATGATAGAGAGCCAGCTGCCGCCGCCGGTCCCCATCCCCGGGGTGAAGCTGGGCCTGGCCAATATCATCACCCTTGTGACCATGCTGCTGCTGGGCAGGAAGGAAGCGGGAGCGGTACTGACGGTGCGGGTGATAATGGGGGCGATGTTTTCCGGAAGCATGGCCTCCCTGCTCTACAGCGCAGCGGGGGGAGCCTTGGCCTATGCCGTGATGTGCCTTACGGTGGGGCTTTTTCAGGAAAAGCAGCTGTGGATAGTCAGCGCCCTGGCGGGCATAGCCCACAATGCCGGGCAGCTCCTGGCCTGCGTGCTCATAGTGGAGACTCCGGGAGTGCTGGCCTATGGCCCCGTGCTGGCGGCCTCGGGAGTGATAAGCGGCTGCTTTACCGGCTTTGCCGCCATGTATCTCATAAGGGCGCTGAAAAAGATGAGACCCTGAAAGGTGGCGGCAGGAAAATTCACAAATGGGAATTTGACTAATCCGATAATTGGTATATAATGTATCCATGCCATCAGAAACGGTCTATCCGAAAACCTAAGGAAAGGCAGAGAGAACAGACAAATGAGCGAATGCAACCACGATTGTTCATCATGCAGTGAAAACTGCTCCGAAAGAAGCCCCGAGAGCTTTCTCAAAGCCCTCAATCCCCAGTCCAGCGTAAAGAAAGTCATAGCCGTGGTCAGCGGCAAGGGCGGCGTGGGCAAGTCCCTGGTCACCAGCCTTATGGCCTCGGAGATGCAGCGCAGAGGCTATAACTGCGCCATATTGGATGCGGACATCACCGGCCCCTCCATCCCCAAATCCTTCGGCATACACCAGCATGCCACCGCTACCGACGAGTATATAATCCCCGTGCGCACCCACACGGGCATGCAGATAATGTCCATCAACCTCATACTGGAGGACGAGACCTCCCCGGTGGTGTGGCGTGGCCCGGTGATAGCCGGCGCCGTCACCCAGTTCTGGACCGACGTTATCTGGCAGGATGTGGACTACATGTTCGTGGACATGCCCCCCGGCACCGGGGACGTGCCCCTCACGGTGTTCCAGTCCCTGCCGGTGGACGGCATCGTCATCGTCACCTCCCCCCAGGA
This sequence comes from Candidatus Limivicinus faecipullorum, assembly GCA_018711755.1. Classification (GTDB taxonomy): domain Bacteria; phylum Bacillota; class Clostridia; order Oscillospirales; family Oscillospiraceae; genus Limivicinus; species Limivicinus faecipullorum. The sequence continues at coordinate 8,898 of DVHY01000083.1, forward strand.
CCTGGTGAGCATGATAGTCACCAAGGCGGTGAACATGGCGGACATGATGAATGTCCCGGTGCTGGGCATAGTGGAGAACATGTCATACTTCAAGTGCCCGGACTGCGGCAAGGAGCATTTCATCTTCGGCGAGAGCAAGGTGGAGAAGATAGCCGCCGAGCACGGCATCGAGCACATCGCCCGGCTGCCCATAGATCCGGTGATAGCCACCATGGTGGACGCCGGCGAAGTGGAGTCCGTCAGCGGGGAGCATATAGCCCCCATAGTTGATTACATCGAAAAGGAGATCAAATAACATGCGTATAGCCGTTACCTACAAGGACGGAGAGATATTCGAGCACTTCGGCCACTGCGAGTGCTTTGCCGTATATGAATACGGCAACGGCGTGGAAGACTGCAGGAAGACCCTGGTAGACTGCTCAGACCGCCACGGCCACCAGGCCATGGCCGACCTGATGAAGGAGCAGGGGGTGGATGCTGTCATCTGCGGAAACATCGGTGCCGAGGCCCGCTCCCTGCTGCTGGACTACGGCATAGTGCCTGTGGCCGGCTACTGCGGCCATGCGGACACTGCCGCCGATATGCTCATTACCGGCCGCCTGCCCATAATCGATACTGCCGGAGCCTGCGGAGGCGGCTGCGGCGGCTGCGGCGGAGGCTGCCACGGAGACGACGAGGGCGGCTCCTGCGGCTGCGGCGGCGGCTGCCATGGAGATGACGAGGGCGGCTGCTGCTGCCACTGAAAAAATTTCAGGCGACCAGTATACCCGCTGCCGGGCAGCGGGTATGCTTTCTTTTTCATTAGGCTAGGGTGAGAAAATGAACGACAGCAATAAACAGATACTATTTGAACAGATGCCCATACCCGGCGCAGTGGCCCGGCTGGTAGTGCCCACTATTATGGGCAGCCTGGTGATGATACTCTATAACCTGGCGGATACATACTTCGTGGGCTATCTGAACGACCCGGTGCAGAACGCGGCGGTGACTTTGGCCGCGCCCATGCTGCTGGCCTTCAACGCGGTGAACAACCTCTTCGGCGTGGGCAGCTCCAGCATGATGAGCCGGGCCCTGGGCCTGAAAAAATACGACACCGTGCGCCACAGCGCGGCCTTCGGCATCTACTGCTCCATAATCTGCGGCCTGGCCTTCTCTCTGGGCTACAGCCTTTTGAGCGGCCAGGTGCTTGATATCCTGGGGGCAGACGAGACCACCCGGGAGGCCACAAGGCAGTACCTCTTCTGGACGGTGAGCCTGGGGGCGGCCCCGGCCATCACCAACGTGGTCATGGGCTATCTGGTGAGAGCCGAGGGCTCCGCCATAAACGCCAGCATAGGCACCATGAGCGGCTGCTTTCTCAACATCATCCTGGACCCCATATTCATCATGCCCTGGGGCCTGGGCATGGGCGCCGCCGGCGCCGGCTGCGCCACCTTCATCTCCAACTGCGTGGCCTGCCTGTATTTCCTCGTATACGTGCTGATAAAGAGAGGCCGCAGCTATGTCTCCCTGAGCCCGGCAATGGCCCTTCAGGGCAGAAAGGTGGCTCTGGGCATACTCGCGGTGGGTATCCCGGCCATGGTCCAGAACCTTTTGAACGTCACGGGAATGACCATCCTCAACAACTTTACCGCGACCTACGGCTCCGAGGCCGTGGCTGCCATGGGCATAGCCAGCAAGGTGCAGATGGTGTTCATGTATGTGAGCATGGGCATATCCAACGGCATCATGCCTCTGGTGGGCTACAACTATGCCGACGAGAACGTGAAGCGTATGAAGGAGGCAATGGCCTTTACGGCAAAGCTCATCCTCATCACACTGAGCATTGCAACTCTGGGCTGCTATATATTCAGCGACCAGCTGGTGGGGCTGTTCATAGAGAACGCCCATGTGATAGAGCTGGGCTCCGCTTTCCTGAGAGGGCTTATTTTGTCTATGCCCTTTATGGCGGTGGACTTTTTGGGAGTGGGCATGTATCAGGCCTGCGGCATGGGCAAGATGTCCCTGGCCTTTGCCGTCATGCGCAAGATAGTCCTGGAGATACCCGCCCTGTTCGTCCTCAACGCCCTGTTCCCCATGTACGGCCTGGCCTACGCCCAGCCCTTCGCCGAGTTCGTCCTGGCCTTTGCGGCGGCGGCGGTCATGCTGAAGATATTCAGGGACATGGAAAAGAAGGAGCGCAGGGCCTGAGGCTTTCCTGCCTCCTGCCCGGCCTGGAGAATACAGGTCCAGGAACAAAAATAAAAAGACAGTCCATGCTCTGTGAACTGTCTTTTTTGTTGAGCGGGTTTTTGTTGAGCGGGGCTCAAAGGGCGGCTTTGCCATCCCTGGGCTCCACCGGCAGGCGCAGCTCCGCGGCAAAGTGCTCTCCGTCGTTTTCGATGCTGAAGCTGCCGTGCATCTGCTCCATTATGCGCTTGCAGGTGCGCAGCCCTATCTTGGTGCTCTCCACCCGGTCCAGGTTCCGGGTTATGGCGTTGGAGATACACAGGCTCAGATATCCGCCCTTGAGCTCGCTGATCATCATCACGTGTTTGGCCCGGTCTCCGTACTTCATTACATTGGACACCAGATTGTCCACCACCCTCTTGAGATACAGGGGGTCGGCCAGGATGCTGCACTCGCCCTGAAATTCTATGCGCTGCACGGTGAAACCGTCCTCGGAGAGGGTGAATTCCGCCTCGCTCACCAGCTGCTCCAGCAGCAGCCTCCCGTCGTAGCTCTCCATGTTCAGCTTCAGCTGGGAGCTGCCGTAGACCAGAAAATACTTGAACAGCTCGTCGGTTAGGGATTTCAGGTCCATGGCCTTGGTATAGGCGGCGCTGCTGAACTGGCGGCAGCGCTCAGTGTCGGAAAAATCGCTCTCGCACAGCAGACCCAGATAACCTATCATGGAGGTCATAGGGGTGCGGATGTCATGGGATATGGCGGTTATCAGCTCATTGTTGGCCTGCCAGGCCCGGCTCTCGCTGCTCATCTGCTCTATCACAGACTGGCGCATCTCGTCCATTGCCCTGGCCAGACTGCTCAGCTCGTCGCCGCCCGAGGCGCTGATGCTCATCTCCAGATTGCCGGAGCTGACAATGGTGGCGGCTCTGGAAAGATTGATTATCCTTTTTGTCAGCCGGTTCATGTACAGCAGCAAAAGCAGGATCATGCTCCCGGCGGCTATGGCCATGGCGCTGAAATCCGCCACCACATATTCCCGGGCTTCGGAGCTGTCCAGTATGGCTACCAGGTACAGACCGTCGGAAAAGCGCAGAGGGTACAGCTCTCCGTATTTGGAACTGTCGTACTCGCTGCTGAATTCAGGCACCACGGCCTTATCCCCGGAAAAGCGGCGGTGGCGGTTGCCGCTGTCGTAGAGCATTATGGTCACATAGTCGTTTTCCTTGGTCCAGAGGGAGATGGCGTTGGTGTCTTTCCCGGAGACCTGGTTTTCATTGACATAGCTGCTGAAGCGGGAGTATATTTCCGCCTTGCGCTGGGCCACGTTCTCCTGGCTCATATACACCTTTTCCACCAGCAGGCAGCCCAGCTCCCCGGCTATGATGTACAGCAGCACCGCCGTAAGCAGGCTGAGAAGGGACACGCACAGCATCTTGGCGGTGAGGGAGTGGGGCAGTTTAAACTTTTCAGTCAATTTGATAGCCCTTTCCCCACACGGTGCGGATGATCTTGGGACTGGAGGAATTTTCCTCTATCTTCCGGCGCAGGTTCAGAACGTGGACCATCACGGTGTTGCCGGAGCCGGAGAGGAACTTCTCCCCCCAGACGGCCTCATAGAGCTCTGCCGCCGTGACGGTGCTGCCCCGGCATTTCATCAGATGCTCCAGAATGGAATACTCCGTGTCGGTGAGGGAGACATGGCTGCCCTGGTATTTCACGCTGTGGCCGGACAGGTCCACCTCCAGGTCGCCTACGGAGATGACTCCGTCGTTCTTGCCCCGGTATTCCCTGTAGCGGCGCAGCAGGGAATTGACCTTGGCCAGCAGCTCCTGGTGGGAGAAGGGCTTGGAGAGGAAATCATCCCCGCCGCTGCTGTAGGCGGAGAGCCTGTCCGCCTCGGCGGACTTGGCGGTGAGGAAGAGGATGGGGGCGTGGCTCAGCTCCCGCAGCCTGCTGCAGGTCTCAAAGCCGGAGAGGCCCGGCATCATCACGTCCAGTATTATCAGGTCCACCTCCGGGTGTGCGGAGACATAGTCGATAGCGGAGGCGCCGTCAGAGGCCTCCTCAACAAAATATT
>DVHY01000084.1 GCA_018711755.1 Candidatus Limivicinus faecipullorum
GGCCGAATCAAGGCCCAGCGAAGCGGGCTTGATTCGGAAAGGAGCTGCAACGAAATGGATGAGGAGTGGCGGCTGTCCTTATGGGCGGCCGCCGCTGCGAAGGATATGGAGTTTGCAGCGACGCAGCGCAGCAGCATTTTGCCCCGGGCAAAATGCTTGGCGGGAGAAGCGCAGTCAAAAAAGTCTGTAAGACTTTTTTGACAAGCTGGCCCGGCAGAGATATATCTCTGCCGGGCTTTTGCTGCTTGCCGCAAACTCTGGGTTATTACTGGGGCGCGCCTCCGTAGCTGGCGTACCAGCCGGAGTAGTCGGCTCCCTGGCTGCCCGCCTGGTAACTGCCGTCCAGCTTGCTGAGAGTGCGCAGATATTCCTCGCTGCCCTCCTCATAGGGGGTGGGCCTGTAGTCGTTGTCCGCTCCGTTGTCCGCTCCCACGGGCAGACTGCTTACGCAGCAGGGGATGATGTCATAGGAATCCCGGCTGATGCTGCCGTCCAAATCCCGCTTCACCGTGACCTGGACGATGGCGGTGTCCCGGTCGGAGGGACTGGTATTGCCGCCGAAGCTCCAGTTGCCCATGGAGTAGAGGATGAGAGCGCCGTTATATTCCTCAATGGGCTGGAGGCAATGGGAATGGCTGCCGTAGATCAGGTCCGCCCCGGCGTCTGCACAGGCGTGGGCCAGGTCGATCTGGGCCTTGGTGGGCTCGTAAAAGAGCTCCTGGCCCCAGTGAAAGGCACAGATGACATACTCCGCCCCCTGCTCCCTCAGCTGGGCTATGGCCTGGACAGCCGCCTCCTGGCTGGGCATATAGTCCCGGTAGGCGCAGTATATACCCAAAGTCAGTCCGCTCTCGGTGGTGAAGAGCTGAGCCTGGCCGTCCGTGCCGTAGGGGATGCCCCAGTATTCCAGAGCCATGAAGGTATCCTGGGCTCCGGTCTCTCCGAAGTCGTACATGTGGTTGTTGGCGGTGGTGACAAAGTCCACTCCGCCATGGGTCAGTATCTGGGCCCACTCGCTGGGGGCCCGGAAGTAAAAGGTCTGGGCCGAATACATCTGCTGGTCGGAAAAAGTACACTCCAGATTGGCCAGGGTAAAGTCGTCCTTTTCAAAGTACTCCACGGTGTTGGAGAAGGGATAGGAGTAGTCCCCGCTCATCCGGGAGGCGTAGTGATAGGGGCTCTCCTGGCTGAGCATCTGGTGGGAAGTGAGGGTGCAGTCCCCTATAAAGGAAAGGGTAAAATATTCCGGCTGGGGCTCAGGCGTTGGTGTGGGCGTGGGCTCCGGTGTGGGCGTGGGGCTGGCGGTGGGAGATGGGGAGGGCGTGGGCTCCGTGGCCATAGCCGGCACGGCCTCGTAGGAGGCAAGAGAGGCCTCCTTCAGCTCTGCCCGGGCTACCACCAGAAATACCAGCACCAGGGTCAGCAGAGTGAGAAATACGGATTGCAGGATCTTCTTAATTTTCATTATTCAAGCATACCTCAAATCAGTTAAAGCCTATACATTATAATGGTCATTTCCAGGGAAAGCAAGGGAAGAGAGGAAAATTAACACATATTAATCATATGCGGCTCAGACGAAAAAAACCCTGCCCGGTTTCCCGGGCAGGGCTGGGGGAGAATACAGGCTGTGCTGAGCGCTTACAACAGCCCGCCTATCTGTACGAATATAGGGGCGAAGACCAGAGACACCACGGTCATCAGCTTGATGAGTATATTGATGGAGGGGCCGGAGGTGTCCTTGAAGGGATCGCCCACGGTGTCGCCCACCACAGCGGCCTTGTGGGCGCTGGAGCCCTTGCCGCCGTGATTGCCGCCCTCTATGTATTTCTTTGCGTTGTCCCAGGCGCCGCCGGAGTTGGACATGTATATGGCCAGCAGCACGCCGGTGACCAGGGAACCGGCCAGCAGCCCGCCCAGAGCGGCGGGTCCCAGCAGTATTCCCACCAGCAGAGGCACGGCCACCGCCATGATGCCGGGGACGATCATCTCGTGGAGGGCGGCCCTGGTGGAGATGGACACGCAGGCGCTGTAGTCCGGGCGGCCCTTGCCCTCCAGTATGCCGGGTATCTCCCGGAACTGGCGACGGACCTCCTCTATCATCTTATAGGCGGCCTTGGACACCGAGTCCATGGTGAGAGCGGAGAAGGCAAAGGGCAGCATGCCGCCGATGAGCAGCCCTATGACCACATAGGGGGAGAGCAGGTCGATGCTGGCCAGCTTCACCTCGGTTGCATAGGAGACGAACAGGGCCAGGGCGGTGAGGGCGGCGGAGCCGATGGCAAAGCCCTTGCCTATTGCGGCGGTGGTGTTGCCCACGGCATCCAGCTTGTCCGTTATCTCCCGGACGCTGCTGTCCAGCCCGCTCATCTCGGCAATGCCGCCGGAGTTGTCGGCAATGGGGCCGTAGGCGTCCACCGCCACGGTGATGCCGGTGGTGGAGAGCATGCCCACGGCGGCCAGGGCTATGCCGTAGAGGTCGCCGGTGACGCTATAGGATACATAGATGCCCACGCTGATGAGCACTATGGGCACCCAGGTGCTGCGCATGCCCACCGCCACGCCGCTGATTATGGTGGTGGCGGAGCCGGTCTCGGACTGGCTGGCAATGCGCTTTACGCTGCGGAAGTCCTCAGAGGTGTAGATCTCGGTGACAAAGCCGATGACCAGGCCCACCACCAGGCCGGCGGCTATGGTCCAGCCGTAGTACATGCGGCCGAAAAACAGCTTGCTGAGGATAAAGGCGGAAACTCCCACTATGACCGTGGACACATAGGTGCCCATTTTCAGGGCCTTGTGGGGGTTGGCCCCCTCTTTGCCCCGGACGAAGAAGGTGGCGATTATGGAGGCCAGGATGCCGACGCCGGCCACCACCAGGGGGTATATGGCCCCTGCGCCCTGGAACAGGCCCTGAGCGGCCACGCCCAGAGTGAGGGCGGAGACTATGGCCCCCACGTAGCTTTCAAAGAGGTCGGCGCCCATGCCTGCCACGTCACCCACATTGTCACCCACATTGTCGGCGATGACGGCGGGGTTGCGGGGGTCGTCCTCAGGAATACCGGCCTCCACCTTGCCCACCAGGTCGGCGCCCACGTCGGCGGCC
>DVHY01000085.1 GCA_018711755.1 Candidatus Limivicinus faecipullorum
TCTTTTCTGCCTTGAGGCCGCTTTTGGCTATTGGCTTTTATACCGCAGCGGGGTTTTGAACAGAACCTTCCTTATATTCCTTTCCGCCGCCATGCTGGCCCTGGCCTTCTCCCTCCGGGCCCTCTGCCTGAATTATGAGACCCTGGACTACCAGAACTTTCTCAGCGTCTGGGTGGATTTCTTCCGGCGCAACGGCGGCTTTGCCGCCCTCAGCCAGCCGGTGGGCAACTACAACATACCCTATCTGTATTTTCTCGCCCTGTTCTCCTATCTCCCCCTGGATGACCTGTATCTCATAAAGCTGCTGAGCATCTTTTTCGACCTGCTGCTGGCCTGGGCCGCCATGGGCATAGTCAAAAAGCTGGGGGGCAGCCCGGGACAGCGTCTGGCGGCTTTCTTCCTCGTCCTCTTCCTGCCCACCGTCGTGCTCAACGGCGCCCTCTGGGGACAGTGCGACAGCATATATGTGGCCCTGGCCCTCATGAGCATTTACTGGGCCCTGGACGACAGGCCAGTGCTGTCCATGCTGGCCATGACCCTCTCCTTCGGCTTTAAGCTCCAGGCCGTGTTCATTATGCCGGTGCTGGCCATACTCTGGATGCAGGGCAAGTTCAAGCTGCGCCATTTCCTTATCTTCCCCCTGGCCTATGTCATCCTGGTGCTCCCCGCCGTGCTCCTGGGCCGGCCTTTCCTGGAGACCATCACCCTTTATTTCAATCAGACCGGCAGCATAGGCAGCGGGCTGAATTACAACTCCCCCTCCATCTTCGGCATTTTCTGGCATGTGGACAATGAGGCCCTGGCCTCCAAGCTGGCCATCGCCGCCGCCTTCGTCTTCATGCTCCTGGTACTGCTCGTTTGTTATGTCAACCGGAAACGTCTTAGCTCCAGGTCCATGCTGACCGCCGCCGTGCTCCTTGCCGTGGGCATACCCTTCCTGCTGCCCCATATGCACGACCGCTATTTCTTTGCTTCCGACATCCTGACGCTGACCCTGGCCTGCGTCTGCCTGCGCTTTTCCCCCGCCGCAGTGCTGGCCCAGTTTGCCTCCCTGCTGGGCTACCATGCCTACCTGAAGATGCGCTACCTGCTGCCTATGAGCTATGGCTCCTGGGCTTTGATACTGGTGCTCATCATGGCGGCCGCTCTGCTTTTCAGGGAGCTGAAAGACGGCCTGCCCGGGGACGGGGGCAAAAAATTCAAAATGCTTCTTGACAAATCCTGATTATCTGCTATAATTCCTTATGCCTTAAATGTGGCAGGCCGGGTTGCGTAAGCAGCTTTAAATGGAGCTGATACGCCGGCAAATACGCGAGAGTGCTGGAACAGGTAGACAGGCACGTTTGAGGGGCGTGTGTCAACCGACGTGGGAGTTCAAGTCTCCTCTCTCGCACCAGCTCGTCGGAGCAAGCTTCATATCGCTTGCTCCGGCTTTTTATGCCTACGGCAAAAAAGTCAGAGTGCGCTCATTCCGCTGCTCCTCCTCTCAAACCCGGACCCACTTCGTTGGGCTCCGGGTTTGTGTTTTGTGGTCCTCGCTTTGCGACCGCGCTTTCTATTTCACGGGGAATAGAAAGCACCATCCGCTCCGCTCCCTTGCTCCTCCTTTCCAAATCGAACCCGTGCTATGCACTGGGCTTCGATTTGGATTTTTGTGTCCAAAATTAAAGAATATGCTCCTATTATTTGAGCAAGCTGCATATCGCTTGCTCCGACTTTTTATGCCTATGGCAAAAAAGTCAGAGTGCGCTCATTCCGCTGCTCCTCCTCCCAAACCCGGACCCGCTGACGCTGGGCTCCGGGTTTGTTTTTTCCCGTGATTTTCTCTTTGCGGCCACGATTTTTTGCTCAATGAAAACCAGCAGTCAAAAAGAGGCCGCTGCCTTTCCGCAGCGGCCCATAATTTTTACGCCATCTTTGGTTTACATAATCTATTCGCTCTCCCGCAATCCCACCACCGAGGATATGGGCAGGGAGAAGCAGACGGCCCCGGCCTTGGTGCCGGGCCCGGCCTTCTCATTGATGGAGCGCATTATGGCCGCCTTTTCCCCGGTCTTGGCCACGATATACACCATATCCTTCTCCTCGGCGATAGAGACGCTGAGGAATTTCCCCGTCTCCTTGCTGCCGGTGCCCTTGGCGTGGAGCACGGTGCCGCCGGTGGCCCCCGCCTCCCGGGCGGCTTTCATGACGCTGTCGGACTGGCCCTCGTTGAGTATGGCGATTATCAGTTCATGCTTGAATTCCATTTTCGGTCTCCCCCCTATCTCCTTGCCGGCGCTGAGGTAGCTGAGGTTCCTGCCGCCGGCCACGCTCTTTATGGGTATGGCCAGCATGACCCCATTGCCGGGTATATCGATGTACAGCTGCTCCTTTGCGGCTTTTATCAGCTTTGCGGTGTCTTCGTCGTTGGCAATGCTGCCGGTTATGGCCTTCTCCGTGGAGTCCAGGCCGTAGAGGGCCAGGTGCTCGCTGCGGGCCGTGCCCATGGCCAGGTTCGTCAGTATGGGCTGCAGACCCAGCCGGGAATACAGCTCCGCCATCTTCCTGTGCTTGTCCCTGTCGGTGATGGCAATGATATAGTTAAGGGCCACTCAGCACACCTCCCACAGTTCTATTATCTCGTTGTCCCCAAACTCCGGCACGGCGGGAACTGCCCGGCGCCGGGTGCGGAGAGTATACAGTCCACCCATGGCCTGCACGCTTATAAGGGGCATCAGGGCCACCAGGGCCACCAGCCCGAAGGCATCGGTCATCACCTCTCCCCCCAGAGCCCGGCAGGCCCCCATGGCAAAGGGCAGCATGAAGGTGGCGGTGAGCGGCCCGGAGGCCACGCCGCCGGAGTCGAAGGCTATGGCGGTGAAGCTGCGGGGAACCATAAAGCTCAGCCCCAGAGCCAACAGGTAGCCGGGGATGAGGAAGTACATTATGGGTATGCCCCATATGACCCGAAGCATGGCTATGCCGTAGGCCAGGGATATGGCCACTGACAGGCACAGGCCCATGGCCCGCTGGGATATGGCCCCGGCGCTCAGCTCCTCCACCTGCTTGTTGAGGATGTGCACCGCAGGCTCGGCGCTGATGATATACCAGCCCATGAGCATGGCTATGGGCGGCAGCAGATATTTGAGAGCGCCGCGGCTCAGATGCTCCCCCAGGGCGTAGCCCAGAGGGGAAAAGCCGGCGTTCACCCCGGTCATGAACAGCACCAGGCCCAGATATGTATAGGCAAAGCCTATGAGTATGCTCAGCAGGGAGCGGCGCTGGAGCTTCAGGGAAAAGAGCTGGAAGAGCAGGAATATAGCCGCAATGGGCAGCAGAGCCTGGGCTACCTCCAGAAGCTGGTGGGGTATGGAGGCCAGATAGTCCCGGCCGATATCCACGGTGGTGGCCACACTGCCGGAGACAGTGATGGCGCTTTCCCCCTCCCCGGCGCTGTAGATGAAGCTGAGGACCATCACCGCCAGTATGGGGCCGATGGAGCACAGGGCCACCAGACCGAAACTGTCTTCCCGGGCATTTTCGTCGCTGCGGATGGAGGCTACGCCCACACCCAAAGCCATAATAAAAGGCACCGTCATGGGGCCGGTGGTTACGCCTCCGGAGTCAAAGGCTATGGACAAAAGTCCCGGCTCCGTAAAACAGGCCAAGCCGAAAACCAGGGCATAGAACAAAATCAGCAGCAGGCGCAGGGAAATGGAGAACAAAATCCTCAGCATGCAAAGGGCCAGAAAAGCCCCCACGCCCAGGGACACGGCAGCCACCAGTGCCCCCTTGTCTATGCCCGGCACATAGGTTGCCAGCACCTGCAGATCCGGCTCCGCTACAGTCACGGCGGCACCCAGAGCCAAACTCAGTACTACTATCAGCCAGAGTCTTCTGGTCTTGGTCATCCCGGCGCCAATAAGGTTCCCTATCCTGCTCATGGACATCTCGGCCCCCAGAGTGAAAAAACCCATGCCCAGCACCAGCAGACCTGCCCCCACCAGAAAGGACAGCATCAGTCCGCTGTCCATGGGTATCAGCGCAAAACACAGCAGCGCCACTATCACCGTTATTGGCAGCACCGAGGCCATGGCCTCTCTGAGTTTTTCTTTAATGATATTCCTAATATACAATTCTAGGCTCCTTTACAGGCATTTGCCTCTATTTTGTAATTATTTTAAATCTTATTATACAGGATAAACCCCGCAGGGTAAATATATATTCCTGTTAAGATTTCGTAAACGTCCGGCCAACAAAAAGGTAAACGACAAAAATAGTAAAATAGAGTATTGACTTTTACA
>DVHY01000086.1 GCA_018711755.1 Candidatus Limivicinus faecipullorum
AATGACCGTGGAGTTTTGCGAGGGCAGCGATGCCTCCTCGGTCATGGAACAGGTGCTGAAAAACTGCAGGCGTGTGGAGAGCGACTGCGAGATATTTCTCTGATATGACCGGGCACCCGGGCCAGAGGCCCCGGGTGCTTTAGCCGGGATATCATATGATTGAATGAACATATATGAATACATGAGAGGATGACAGGAAGATGAACAGGAAACAGAAGGATATGCTCCGGCGCATACTGGTCTCCGCCGCAGTGCTCGTTTGCCTCCAGCTTATTTCCGTGGAGCGATTTTCCGCTCTGGATGCCGGGCTTTTTCCCGGGGCGGGGCGCTGGCTGCGTCTGGCTCTGTATTTGGTGAACTACTATATAATCGGCTGGGGGACCCTGAAAAAGGCTTTCAAAGGCATTATGAACCGCCAGGTCTTTGACGAGAACTTCCTCATGGCGGTGGCCACCATCGGCGCCCTGGCCCTGGCCATATATGAAAACGGGGACTATGCCGAGGCCATAGCCGTTATGCTCTTCTATCAGTTGGGGGAGTGGTTTGAGAACTATGCCGTGGGCAAGAGCCGCCGGAACATAAGCCAGCTCATGGATATCCGCCCGGACTACGCAAACATAGAGCAGGAGGGACATCTCATCCGGGTGGACCCGGAGGAGGTGGAGCCGGGCAGCGTCATAGTGGTGCAGCCCGGGGAGAAGGTGCCCATTGACGGAGTGGTGGCCGAGGGCAGTTCGGCCCTGGACACTGCCGCCCTCACCGGGGAGAGTCTGCCCCGGGAGGTGGCAGCCGGAGACGAGATCATCAGCGGCTGCATAAACCTCAGCGGCGTGCTTAAAGTACGCACTTCCAAGGCTTTTGGCGAGTCCACCGTGTCCAAGATCCTGGAGCTGGTGGAAAACGCCGGGGAGCGCAAGTCCCGGCAGGAGGACTTCATATCCAAGTTCGCCCGGGTCTACACCCCCGCCGTGTGCTATAGTGCTCTGGCTCTGGCCCTGCTGCCGCCTCTGGTGCGGCTGCTGTTTATGGGCCTTGCCCCCCTGTGGGGCGTGTGGGTATACCGGGCCCTGACCTTCCTGGTCATCAGCTGCCCCTGCGCCCTGGTGATAAGTATACCTCTCAGCTTCTTTGCGGGCATAGGCGGAGCCAGCCGGGCGGGCATCCTGATAAAGGGCTCCAACTTCCTGGAGGTCCTCTCAAAGACCGACTGCGTGGTCTTTGACAAGACCGGCACCCTCACCCAGGGGGTCTTTGAGGTGGAGGGCATACACCACAGCACCATGGAAGAGGAGAAGCTGCTGGAGTATGCGGCCCTGGCGGAGAGCGCCTCCTCCCACCCCATAAGCCGCAGCCTGCAGAAGGCCCACGGCAGGGAGCCGGACAGGAGCCGGGTGGAGGACATCCGGGAGATAAGCGGCGCCGGAGTCCTGGCCAAAGTGGACGGAAAGCAGGTGGCCGCCGGCAACGACAAGCTGATGAAAAAGCTGGGGGTGGAGTACAGGGACTGCCACAGCGTGGGCACGGTGATACACATGGCCATTGACGGGCAGTACGCCGGCCACATACTCATCTCCGACATGATAAAGGCCCACGCAAAGGCGGCAGTAGCTGCCCTGAAAGAGCTGGGGGTTAGCAGAACGGTGATGCTCACCGGGGACTCTCAGGCGGTAGCCCAGCATGTGGCCTCCCGGCTGGGTATAGACCAGACCTACAGCCGCCTGCTGCCCGGGGACAAGGTGGAGAAGCTGGAGCAGCTGCTGGCGGAGGAGAAGGGCGGCGGCAAGCTGGCCTTCGTGGGGGACGGCATAAACGACGCCCCGGTGCTGGCCAGGGCGGATATAGGCATTGCCATGGGGGCCCTGGGCTCCGACGCCGCCATTGAGGCGGCGGACGTGGTGCTCATGGACGACGACCCTTTGAAGATAGCCAAGGCCATAAAGATATCCAGAAAGTGCCTGGGGATAGTGTACGAGAACATCATCTTTGCCATAGGCATAAAGCTCATCTGCCTCGTCCTGGGCGCCCTTGGCATAGCCAACATGTGGCTGGCCATCTTTGCCGACGTGGGCGTCATGGTGCTGGCGGTGCTCAACGCCATGCGCTGCCTGCTGGTGTATAAGCTCTGAACATAGAACTTCCTCCGCTGTTTTACAGAGTCTTCATTGATTTTTGCCCCGGCTTAAAGTAAACTGACTTTAGAGAACAGAGAAGCAGGGGGGAGAAAATGAAGAAAAAAATTTCCAGATGCATAGCCGGGCTTATGCTTGCCGCGGCCCTGGGATTTATCTTCTATGCCCTGGGCCATCCTGAGGCCTACTTCCCCTGGAACGGCGGAGTGACTTATACCCTTTACGGGGCCTATGGGCTGCTGATGGTCCTGCTTTTTATAGCGCCCTTTAAGGACCGGGAGGTGAAGTGAAGCTATGAGACGGAAAACCTTTTTTGCCGCTGCCGGAATCTGCCTTGCTCTGGCGATATTGCTGCTCTGTCTGTTCCCGGAGCTTTCCGGCAGAAGGCCCTTTAAGGATATGGACGGGGCGGACATCCTTTCGGCCACAGTGGAGCTGATGCCGCCGGACGTGGAGCTGGAGGTATCGGATATGGAGAAGCTGGCAGAGCTTCTGCGCCAGGTGGTCATATACCGCCAGGACGACAGCTACAGGGATTATGCGGGCCAGGCCGCCGTCTTCACCCTCAGCATGGATGACGGCACCGTGGTGGAAATAACCGAGTACACACCCTTTGTGATAATCGACGGCGTGGGCTATAAGGCAAAGTATGAGCCCTGTGAGGCTTTGAATTCCTATGCCAATGCTCTGCTTGGGGAGAGCGGCTGAATATAGGCGTAAAAAGAAGGTATCACCCGGGAGTGATACCTTCTTTTTTTATACGCTCAGTCCGGTCTCCCGCATCACGTCCAGCAGTTTTGCCAGGTTCTCGCTGCCTATCTCCGTAAGAGGCAGGCGGAGGATGCCGGAGTCCAGATTCATGGCCCTCATGGCCGCCTTTACCGGGATGGGGTTGGTCTCTATGAACAGGGCGGAAAAGAGCTTTGCATACCGGGCGTAGAGGGCGGTGGCCTGGCTGAAGTCCCCCTCCAGGCAGAGGGCGCAGAGCTTTGCGATGACGCCGGGGATGATGTTGCTGGCTACGGATATTACGCCGAGCGCCCCCAGGGCCATCATGGCCACGGTGTTGTCGTCGTTGCCGCTCCAGATATACAGGTCGTCGCCGCAAAGGCTGCGGGTGGTACCCACCAGGGCAATATCCCCGGCGGCCTCCTTAACGCCGTTTATATTGGGGTGCTGGGACAGGATGCGGTAGGTATCGGCGGCTATGCCGATGCCGGTGCGGCTGGGTACGTTATAGAGTATCATGGGTATATCCACCCTGTCCGCCACGTAAGTAAAGTGCTCCACAAGGCCCTTCTGAGTGCTCTTGTTGTAATAGGGGGTGACCATGAGTATGCCGTCGGCCCCGGCGCTTTTGGCGTTCTCGGCATTTCTCAGGGCCGTCTCCGTGTTGTTGCTGCCCACGCCCACTATCACTTTCATGCGGCCCTGATTGAATTTGATGGCCTGGCGCACGGTCTCGTACTGCTCGCACTGGGACTGGGTGGCGGCCTCGCCGGTGGTGCCGCAGACCACTATGGCCGCCGTACCGTTTTCATACTGGAAGTCGATGTTCCTGCGCAGCCTGTCGTAATCCACTCCGTGCTCGTTGAAGGGCGTGACGATGGCTGTACAGGAGCCTTTGAAGATAGCTGTCTTGACCATATAATACTCCATTCTGCCGCTTATGTAGTCAGCACGGCTCCCCGTATATCCCCGGCAGCGGCAAGGGGGAAACCACGGCCAGTGCTGCGAATGCCGCCGGGAAGCGGCTGCCGGCCCCCAAAGGGCTGTTTACATCTCAAAGCATACGGGGGGCGGGAGAATATTATTACTCTTTCCGTTGAAAAAGTTTCAAAGCTCTGGTATAATCAAGCCGTTGTGCGGATACGCCAGATATTTTGAAACAGGTGAAACTTTTGAAAAAATCCGATTTTTATTTTGAACTGCCGGAGGAGCTCATCGCCCAGACTCCCCTGGAGAAGCGGGACAGTTCCCGCCTGCTGCATCTGGACAAGGTCACCGGGGAGATGGAGCACCGGCATTTTTATGACCTGCTGGACTACCTCCATGAGGGGGACTGCATGGTCTTCAACGACTCCCGGGTGCTGCCCGCCCGGCTCATCGGAGCCCGGCCCAGCGGCGGCAGCGTGGAGCTGGTGCTGCTGCGGGACCTGGGAGAGGGCCGCTGGGAGTGCCTCAGCCGCCCGGGCAGAAAGACCAAGCCCGGTACGGAGATACACTTCGGGGACGGGGAACTTAAGGCCACGGTGGAGGCTGTGGCCGAAGGAGGCAACCGCATAGTCCGCTTCGACTATGAGGGCATCTTCCTGGAAGTGCTGGAGCGCCTGGGCAAAATGCCCCTGCCCCCCTATATCAAGGAGGAGCTTGAGGACGGGGAACGGTATCAGACCGTGTATTCCCGGGAAGTGGGCAGCGCCGCCGCCCCTACGGCGGGACTGCATTTCACCAAGGAGCTGATGGAGAAGATAGCCGCCAAAGGTGTGAAGCTGTGCTTTGTCACTCTCCACGTGGGTCTGGGTACCTTCCGCCCGGTGAAGGCGGAGAACATAGAGGATCACGAGATGCACTCGGAGTTCTGCATGGTGCCGGAGGAGACGGCCCGCATAGTCACCGAGACCAAGCGCAATGGGGGCCGGGTCATCTCCGTGGGCACCACCTCCTGCCGCACTCTGGAGAGCTTTGCCAGGGAGGACGGCAGCCTGCCCGTCACCTCAGGCTGGACTAATATCTTTATCTACCCCGGATATAAGTTCAAGTGCATCGACGCTCTGGTGACCAACTTCCACCTGCCGGAGAGCACCCTCATCATGCTGGTGTCCGCCCTGGCCGGAAGGGAGCATATCCTCAACGCATACAATGAGGCGGTGAAACAGCGCTACCGCTTCTTCTCCTTTGGGGACGCCATGTTTATCGAGTAGGAGGAAGGCTGTGTACAGACTATTGAAACAGGAGGGCCGGGCCCGGCGGGGCGAGTTTGAGACTCCCCACGGCAGCGTCCAGACCCCGGTGTTCATGAATGTGGGCACCCAGGGGGCCATAAAGGGGGCGCTGTCTGCCCGGGACCTTAAAAATATCGGCTGTCAGGTGGAGCTGTCCAACACCTATCACCTCCATGTCCGCCCGGGGGACGCCCTGATAAAGGAGCTGGGCGGCCTGCACAAGTTCATGAACTGGGACGGCCCCATCCTCACCGACAGCGGCGGCTTCCAGATATTCTCCCTGGCCCAGCTGAGGAAGATAAAGGAAGAGGGCGTCAGCTTCAACTCCCATGTGGACGGCCGGCACATCTTCATGGGCCCGGAGGAGAGCATGCAGATACAGTCAAACCTGGGCTCGGACATCGCCATGGCCTTTGACGAGTGCATCAAGATACCCTCGCCCCGGGACTATGTGGAGAGATCCTGCGACAGGACTTACCGCTGGCTGAAACGCTGCAAGACGGCTCTGGCGGAGTACAGCAGCCGGGAGGATGCAGTGAATCCCGGGCAGATGCTCTTCGGCATTAACCAGGGCGCGGTGTTCCATGACATCCGCATAGAGCACATGAAGAAGATAGCCGAGCTGGACCTGCCCGGCTACGCCATCGGCGGCCTGGCGGTGGGGGAGAGCCACCAGGAGATGTACGACACCATCCAGGCGGTGGAGGAGTATATGCCCAAGGACAAGCCCCGCTACCTGATGGGGGTTGGAACACCCGGGAACATCATCGAGGGCGTGGCCCGGGGCGTGGATTTCTTAGACTGCGTCATGCCCGCCCGCAACGGCCGCCACGGGCACTTGTTTACCTGGGGCGGTATCATCAACATCAAGAATGAAAAATACGCCAAGGACACCCGGCCCATAGACCCGGACTGCGACTGTCCGGTGTGCCGCAGCTATTCCCGGGCCTATCTTCGCCATCTGTTCAAGGCGGAGGAGATGCTGGCCATGCGCTTTGCGGTGATGCACAATCTGTACTTCTACAATAAGCTGATGGAGCGTATACGGGAGAGCCTGGAGCAGGGCCGTTTTGACAGCTTCCGCAGAGAATATTCAGAAATTCTTGATAAACGCATTTAAGCATCTTGAAATTTAGAGGATAAACATTTATAATACAAAATCGACATATGATTTTCGGAGGTAATTCCATAATGAACCTGATCCTTACAGAAGCAAGTGCAGCTGCCGGCAGCGGTTCCATGATCTTCATGCTGGTGCTGATGTTCGCCGTTTTCTATTTCTTCATCATCCGTCCCGAGAACAAGAAGAAAAAGAAGACCGAGGAGATGCGCAGCTCCCTCAGCCTGGGCGACGAGATCACCACCATCGGCGGTATGACCGGTAAGCTGGTGCAGATAACCGAGGACACCGTCACTTTTGAGACCGGTGAGGACAGAGTCCGTATCCAGATCAAGAAGTGGGGCATCTCCACCACTGCCAAGATGGAGGCCGCCGAGGCCGAGGCCCGCAGCAAGAAAAAAAAATAAAGGGCCATCCCGGGTATAAAAAACACTCCCGCTGAAATAGGATGTATAAATCTTATTTCACGGGGGTGTTTTTTTGCTGTCTGACATTAAACTGGAGGCCTGGGAGCCCAGGACCATACTCTCCGCCCTTGCCTACTGGGCCGTGTCGGCCCTGGTATTGCTGTGCATAGCCTGCTTCATCCTCACCAAAATAAGCCTGGGGGAAGCCGCCATGGGATATGTGAGCTCGGCTCTCAGTTTCCTTTCCGCAGTCTGCGCCGGGGCTGCCCTTGGCAGGGCCAGGTCCGGGGGAGTGATATACCCGGCCCTGCTCACCGCCGCAGTACTGGTGACCGCTCTGCTCACCATAGGCTTTATCGTGGAGGGCTCCGACCTCCAGGCCTCGGGAGTATTGAGCGTGGTGAGCTTTACCTTTACCGGCTGCCTCTTCGGTTCGGTATTGTTCAGCGGGAAAAAATCCAAAAGCCATAAAAAACGTTACAGAAAATAATTGACATAATAAAGAGGCAAAAATAAACAAAATCATTAAAAAACAGTACAATTTAGGGAAAATTAAAACACATTATAGAAACAAGAGTTGACATAAACGAAAATTTTTTTCGTTATTTTTTAAAAAAGGACTTGATTATTTTGCGAGTTTGTAATATATTGTTACCACAGTCGATTATGTCAATCGAGAAATTATTTGCCGGTGCATGCCTATGAGAGCGCTCAGTGTCAGACGGGAAGAGCCAGAGGCCGGCTCCGGCGGATGCTCTATGGCTGTTTTCTTTATTTTTATCTGTTCGGCGCTGCTGTCGCTGCTTTATCTTGACGGGCAGGATTTCAGGACCCTGCCGGCGGCGCCATGTCTGCTGGCCTGCATAGCTGTACTGCTGCTGCTCACCGCAGCCTACAGCGGCTCGGCTTACGGGGGACTGTGCCTGCCGGTGACCACGGCGCTGATGGGCGTGCTTTGCGCCTGCGGCTCCAGTGCGCTGGCCCTGGGGCTGAAAGCCCGTGAGACGGAGTGCTTCTGCCTCTTGCCGGTGCTGCTGCTCACGACCCCGATGCAGTTTATCATGAGCGTTGCCGGGATGAAGACGGCGGCCATACTGCAAAGGGCGCTGCGCCAATCCGAGCCCGGCATGAAAGCGCAGTTCAGGGACCGGAATATTATGATGCTGCTGTCGGCCGTTATTTCGGCCGGACTTGCAGCCGGCATCATTTTTAGATAGATAATTCTTAAGGAGAAAGGAGGGCGTTGTAATGCAGAATCAGGAATGTATCGACATCTTTGAGAAATACCTGAGAGACGATAAGAAATCCTCTGCAAACACCCTCAGTTCCTATCTGCGCGATATAAGGCAGCTGGGAGAATATCTTGACGACCACTCGGAGCACGGCATCATAGACGCCGACGAGGAGGACCTGAGCGGCTACATTGCCATGCTCCGCTCCAACGGCAAGTCTGTGGCCACCGTTTCCAGGAGCATAGCCTCCATCAAATGCCTCTACTCCTATTTCTGCATAAAGCAGATAATAAAGACGAGCCCGGCCCTGGGCCTAGTGCCGGAGAAGAGCGCCCAGAAGCTGCCTCAGATACTCACCAGCAAGGAAGTGGAACTGCTGCTGGAACAGCCCCAGTGCGTGGATGCCAAGGGCTACAGAGACAAGGCCATGCTGGAGCTGCTGTATGCCACGGGCATCCGGGTCAGCGAGCTCATCGACCTGAACATCACCGACGTGAATCTGGGGGCGGGAGTCATCCGCTGCAGCAGCCGAAACAAGGAACGCTTCATACCCATGTACAGCGCCGCAGTCAAGGCCCTCAGCGAATATATCACCCTGGTGCGGCCTCAGATGATCTCCACGCCGGACGAGCAGTCCCTTTTTGTAAACGTAAGCGGCGAGCGTATGTCCCGCCAGGGCTTCTGGAAGATAGTCAAGCACTATCAGAAGAAGGCGGGGATAGAGAAGGATATCACTCCCCACACCCTGCGCCACTCCTTTGCAGCCCATCTGCTGGAGAACGGGGCGGATATCCACGCCATTCAGGAGATGCTGGGACATGCGGATATCTCCTCCACCCATATGTACTCCCAGCTGGTGAAGAAACAGCTGAAGGACGTGTACAACAAGGCCCATCCCAGAGCGTGAATCACACCGGCCGCGGTTTCCGCGGCCGGTGTTCGTTTGCCCCCAAAGCCTCGCAGAGTTCGCGCCCGCAGGTGCGAAGAAAGTCCAAATCTGTTTTCAGCCGCGACATGTGCGTGGCT
>DVHY01000087.1 GCA_018711755.1 Candidatus Limivicinus faecipullorum
AAAGGAGAGCGAATATGAGTAACTATGTTCTGAGCTGCTGTTCCACCGCGGACCTGTCAAAGGAGCATTTTCAGCAGAGAGATATCAAATACATATGCTTCCACTATTTCATCGACGAAGAGGAATATTCCGACGACCTGGGGCAGAGCATGCCCTTCGACGTCTTTTATGAGCGCATGAGCAAAGGGGCCGTGACCCGCACCTCCCAGGTGAACATCTCCGAATATGTGGACTACTTCAGCTCCTTCGCCCAGCAGGGCCTGGATATCGTACACACCTGCCTGTCCTCCGGTATCTCCGGCACCATAAACTCCGCCCGCAACGCCGCCCTCATCGTGAAGGAACGCTATCCGGAGCGGAACATCTACATCGTGGACTCCCTGGCGGCCTCCTCAGGCTACGGCCTGCTGATGGACTCCGCCGCCGATAAGCGGGACGAGGGACTGAGCGCAAAGGAACTGGCGGACTGGATAGAGGAAAACAAGCTGAAGGTGCACCACTGGTTCTTCTCCACCGACCTGACTTCCTTCGTCCGGGGCGGCCGCATATCCAAGACCGCCGGGGTCTTCGGCGGCCTGCTGGAGATCTGCCCGCTGATGAACATGGACAACCTGGGCCGTCTTATCCCCCGCTACAAAATACGCACCAAAAAGCGGGTCATCAAAGAGATAGTGAACATGATGGAGAAATGCGCCAGGGACGGCCTGAACTACGACGGCAAGTGCTATATCTCCATGTCCGCCTGCTACGAGGACGCAAGGCAGGTGGCCGACCTGGTGGAGCAGCGCTTCCCCAAGCTAAACGGAAAGGTCCTGATAAACAACATAGGCACCACCATCGGCGCCCACACAGGCCCGGGCACCGTGGCCCTGTTCTTCTGGGGCAGCGAGAGAGTGGACTGAGCGAGAGAGCGGGCTGAAAGAAAAACAAAACTAATCCCGGCGGGAGTCAGAACTCCCGCCGGGATTTTTGACTATGTGTACTTGACCGTATCTCATTTACCCCTAAGGCGTATGAAGGGGTCACCCATTCGTCCGGCCATGGTGGTGAAGTTGAGGCTGGTGGTAACATGGTCCTCCATGGACTGGCGGGCCAGCTCCGGCATGCGCATGCGTATGGCGGAGACCACGGAGATGTGGTTGAAGGTGACGCTGGGCATCCAGGGGTTTTCTCCGCTGCCCTCATGGCTGATGAATTCCAGCATGGATGACTGATACATGGTGAGCTTAGGGAGGATGAGCTCATAGCTCTGGACTATGTAAGGGTTGCCGCAGGAATGGATTATCAGCTGGTGGAAGGGCATGTCCGTGTCCTTCATGCCCCGGATATCCCGGCTTATGACGCTCTCCTTGAAGGCGTCGGCCAGCTTTGTCAGCTGCCGCACCGTGGCCTCATCGGCGGAGTGGGCACACAGAGCCGCCGCCTGCCCCTCTATGCAGGAGCGCACTTGGTAGAGGTTTATCATATCCAGCAGATTCAGGTCCAGGACAAAGCTGCCGCTCTGCCCGGGATGGCTCACCACAAAGCCGATATCCGTCAGCCGGGCGATGGCCTCCGCCACCGGGGTGCGGGATATGCCCAGAGACGAGGCCAGCTGGTTCACATTCAGCTTGGCGCCGGGGGCGATGCGCAGGCTGACTATCTCGTCATAGAGCATGTCCGCCACAATGTCCCGCAGCTTGGCGTCGGGGTTCTTTTCCATATACTGTCTGAGGGTATACTGTTCCATAATAAGCTCCGAAAATATAGTAAGTGTATGAGACAAGAGACGGGGCGGCTTTTACCCGGGGCATATGAAGCCGCCGCCCAGCAGCTGCTCGCCGGAATATAGCACGGCGGACTGGCCCGCCGCCGGGGCCCGCACCGGCTGGTCGCAGACTATGCGCAGCCGCTCCCCCTCAGGGTACACGGTACAGTCCGGGTTTTCCCACTTGGTATGCCGTACCCGGACGCTGGCCCTTATGGGGGCGCTGGGGGGCTCTATGAGCCAGCTGAAATCCCGGGCGAAAACTTCGCTTTTGAAAAGCTCCTCCCACAGGGCCAGCTCCACCACATTGCTCTCAGGCTCGATGCGGGAGACATACAGCTTCCGCCCTTCAAAGAGGCCCGGCCGGCGCTGGCCGACGGTATAGCGATATATACCCTGGTGGCGGCCCAGAGGCCGCCCGTGAAACACGAAGTCGCCCTCTCCGGGGAGGGGGCAGCGCAGGGACAGCCAGCGGATATAGTCCTTATCCGGGATAAAACAAATCTCCATGCTGTCCGGCCTGCCGGCGGAGGGCAGACCCAGCCGGGCCGCCATGGCGCGCACCTGGGACTTCTCATATTCTCCCAGGGGCAGGAGCAGGGCGGCGGCCTGCTCCCTGGTAAGGCGGCAGAGCATATAGCTCTGGTCGTTGGAGGGGCGGCCCTTGTATATCTTCCCGTCCCGGCTGCGGGCATAGTGGCCGGTGGCGATGAACTTTGCCCCTGTCTCCCGGGCGTAGTCCAGCAGGCTCTTGAATTTTACGCCGGGATTACAGATTATGCAGGGGTTGGGGGTCTCCCCCCGGAGATAGCTCGCGGCAAAGGGGCGGCAGACCCGCTCCTCCAACAGGGCGTGTACGTCCAGCACCTTCAGCTCTATGTCCCGCTGCCGCGCAGCTTCCAGGGCGGCCCGGCGCTCCGCCTGGCCGGCATTGTCCAGATACAGGCCCAGGACCTGAAAGCCCTGCTGCCTCAGCAGCTCCGCCGACACGGCGGAATCCACCCCGCCGGAAAAGCCCAGAACGACTTTGTTCATTTCTTAGTCTCCATATATACCATGAGCACGGATATATCCGCCGGGGACACCCCGGATATCCGGCTGGCCTGGCCGAAATTGGAGGGGCGGATGCGGCTCAGCTTCTCCCTGGCCTCCAGGCGCAGGCCCTTTATCTCGCCGTAATCCAGCTCCGGGGGCAGGGGCCGCTCCTCCATGCGGGTGAACTCCTCCACCTGCTTGAGCTGGCGCTTTATATAACCTTCATACTTCAGGGATATCTCCACCTGGGCGGCAACGAACCTGTCCAGCCCGGGGCGGCCCGGGTCAAAGGGCTTCAGATCGCCGTAGCTTATCTGGGGACGGCGTATGAGCTCGGAGAGCGTGACGCCGGTATTCACCGGGGCGGTGCCCTTTTCCTCCAGCAGCCGGTTCAGCTCCGGCGTGGGGGACAGGCTCACCGAGGCCAGGCGCTTCAGCTCTCTGTCCACGGCGGCATATTTTTCCAACACCTGCCGGTGCCGCTCAGGGCTCACCAGGCCCAGCTCCAATCCCCGGGCGCTGAGGCGGATGTCCGCATTGTCCTGACGGTGGAGCAGCCGGTATTCGCTGCGGGAGGTCATCATGCGGTAGGGCTCGTTGGTGCCCTTGGTCACCAGATCGTCGATAAGAGTGCCGATATATCCCTCGCTGCGCCGGAGGATGAAGGGGGCCTTGCCCTGTATCTTCAAGGCGGCGTTCACCCCCGCCACAAAGCCCTGCACCGCCGCCTCCTCGTAGCCGGAGGAGCCGTTGAACTGGCCGGCTCCGTAGAGGCCGGATATCTTCTTGCTCTCCAATGTGGCATAGAGTTCCGTGGGGTCTATGCAGTCATACTCTATGGCATAGGCGCAGCGGGTCATCTCCGCATGCTCCAGGCCGGGGATGGTGTGGAGCATCTGCAGCTGTATCTCCTCGGGCATGGAGGAGGAAAAGCCCTGGATATAGAGCTCCTCGGTATTCAGGCCCATGGGCTCCACAAAGAGCTGGTGGCGCTGCTTGTCCGGGAAGGTCATCACCTTGGTCTCTATGCTGGGACAGTAGCGGGGGCCCACTCCCTGGATGACCCCGGAATATATGGGGCTGCGGTCCAGGTGGGAACGGATTATCTCATGGGTGCGCTCGTTGGTATAGGTGAGGTAGCACACGGCCCGGTTTTCCGGGGTGTACAGATTGGAAAAGGAGAAGCACTCCGGCTCAGGGTCCCCCTCCTGCAGCTCCATTTTGGAAAAGTCCACGCTGCGCCGGTTCACCCTGGGAGGGGTGCCGGTCTTGAAGCGGCGCATGCTCAATCCCAGAGAGCGCAGCTGCTCTGCCAGGGGGACGGCGGCGGAGAGCCCGTCAGGGCCCGAGGAACGCTGCATCTCCCCCACGATGACGCTGCCGTCCAGGTAGGTGCCGGAGGCTATGACCACAGCCCGGCAGGAGTACACCGCCCCGGTATGGGTGGTGACGGAACGGACGGCGCCGTCCTCCACACCGATCTCCACCACCTCCGCCTGCTTTACGCGGAGATTTTCCTGGAGCTCCAGAGTGTGCTTCATCACTTCCTGATAGCGGCGGCGGTCAGCCTGGGCTCTGAGAGAGTGGACGGCGGGGCCCTTGCCCAGGTTCAGCATGCGGTACTGGATGCAGGCCCTGTCCGCAGCCTTGGCCATCTCGCCGCCCAGAGCGTCCAGCTCCCGCACCAGGTGGCCTTTGCCGGTGCCGCCTATGGCGGGGTTGCAGGGCATGTTGCCCACGCTGTCCAGATTAACGGTGAAGCACACCGTGTCCAGCCCCAGCCGGGCGGCGGCCAAAGCCGCTTCTATCCCCGCGTGGCCCGCGCCTATAACAGCTATATCGCATTTTCCGGCCTCATATTTTATCAAGATATCTGCCTCGATTCCCAGCTTTTTATACGGTATCGTTCATTATAACAAATCCGTCGGAAATATGCTACAGTTTTATTTCCTTGACTGGGGAGGGGGGAGAGAATATAATGAGAGGGAAAAATCACTTAGGGGAATTTCTGGAAATATGGAGAGAACTTCCGCTTGTTTGGGACGGATAATGCTGTCCATACTTATTTTCATAACGGCGCTGGCCCTGCTCCTGGCACTGAGAGAGGGCCTGGCCAGCCCCTCTTATCTGGCGGCCCTGGCCGCCGGAGCCGCTGCCGCCGCTCTGCTGCTGTGGCTGGGGAAAAAGGACCGGGTTTTCGGCTCCTTTGACCGCCTGTGCCGCCGCCTGGGGACTGCCCGCTGCGCCGGGATATTGACTGGGCTGTGCTTTGTCCTGGGGCTGGCCTGGATAGTCCTGGTGCCCGTCGAGCCCTTCAGCGACTACAAGACCTACTGGGACTGCGCTGTCAGCATTGCCAACGGACAGGAGATCTACAGCACCGAATATGTGGCCATGTACCCGCACATCCTGGGTTATGCCAGCTTTTTGGCCCTGTTTATAAACATTTTCGGGGAACATGTGCTGGTGGGGACCCTGCTGGGCCTTGTGCTCAGCTGCCTGTCCGGCCTGCTCATCTTCTCCATAGCCAGGGAAGCGGCCGGCCTGCCTGCCGCCGTGCTTGCCCAGGGGCTCTGGGCGCTGTACCCCGGGCGGATAATGCTGGGCTCCCTGATATTCTCCGAGCCCCTGTACACCTGCCTGGTGCTGCTGTTCCTGTTCCTGCTGCTGAGGCTGAGAAAAAAACAGGACAGGATAAAGGATCACATCCTTCCACCCCTGCTGTGGGGCCTGGGCCTTGGTCTGCTGCTGGAGGCCATAAACGCCGTGAGGCCCATAGGGGCGATACTGATGATCGCCCTGCTGATATGGCTGCTGCTGCTCCGGGGCAAGGAACTGAAAGAGGGCAGGCTGTGGCGCTTCTGGCTGCTGCTTGCCGCGGCCCTGGTGCTCTGCTTCCAGCTCTCGGGCAGGCTGTGGAACAACAGGCTGGAGGCCATCCTCGGCGAGGAGCCGGCGGGGCTGCCAATATACAATCTCTATGTGGGCTTCAACATGGACACCCTGGGCCAGTGGAGCGGGGAGGATATGGACCTGCTCTTTGAATACCGGCGGCAGGAGGGGGGCAGCGCCCCCGAAGCCCAAAAGAGCATGCTGCCCCATGTGCTGGAGCGGCTCCAGTCCGACGAGCTGGATTTGGGGAAGCTCTTCTCCGCCAAGCTCTTCACTTTCCTGGGAAATGACGAGCTGGGAGGCTACACCTACCGCTTCACCCGGCCGGAGGGCTTCGTGAAGATATGCATGGTGATATGCAACTGCTTCTACTATATGCTGATGCTTATGGCCCTGACGGGCCTTGCAAGGCTCTGGCGCAAATGGCGGGACTCCGCTTTTTTGCTGCTGCCCCTGTTCAGCCTGGGACTCACTCTGGCCCATATGCTCATTGAGGTGTCCAGCCGCTACCACTATTCACTGATACCTATGTTCATCATATTTGCCGCCCTCAATTTCCGCGAGGCCTGCGAGGGTAATAAAGACAAAGGAGAAACCATATGACTACGCCCAGATTGTTTATAGTCATCCCCTGTTACAATGAACAGGAGGTGCTGCCCATCACGGCCCCCATGTTCCTGGAGAAGCTGAAGAGCCTGGCCCAGGCCGGGAAGATAAGCGAGGACAGCCGGGTGCTCTTCGTCAACGACGGAAGCAAGGACAGGACCTGGGAGATAATCTCGGACCTGGCCAAGGCGGACGAGCACTATATCGGCATCAGTCAGAGCCGGAACCGGGGACATCAGAACGCCGTACTGGCCGGGCTCATGGAGGCCAAGGACAAGTGCGACATAACCATATCCATAGACTGCGACGGCCAGGACGACATCAACGCCATGGACCAGATGGTGGACGCCTATCTGGACGGCTGCCAGGTGGTCTACGGGGTGCGCTCCAGCCGGGAGACGGACACCTTCTTCAAGCGGGCCACCGCCCAGGGCTTCTACAAGTTCCTGGCTTTGATGGGGGCGGAGGTGGTCTACAACCACGCCGACTACCGGCTCATCAGCTCCCGGGTGCTACAGGAGTTCGCCAACTTCAAAGAGGTGAACCTCTTCCTCCGGGGGCTCATACCCCTGGTGGGCTTCAAGAGCACCTCCGTCAGCTACTCCAGGGCCGAGCGCCTGGCAGGGGAGAGCCATTATCCCCTGAAAAAGATGATAGCCCTGGCGGTGGACGGGATAACCAGCCTGTCGGTAAAGCCCCTGCGGCTCATCACCGGCTTCGGCGTGTTCGTGGCTATCGTCAGCTTCATCGGCGTGCTCTGGGCCATAATCACCGCCCTGCTGGGCAAGACTGTGGCGGGCTGGGCCAGCACCACCTGCATAGTCTGCTTCGTCAGCGGGGTGCAGCTCATCTGCCTGGGCATCATCGGGGAGTATATCGGCAAGATATACATGGAGACCAAGCAGCGGCCCAGGTACATCATCAGCGAACGCACCTGGGAACAGGACTGAGGCCGGGAGGAGAAGACCGTGTTTCCTGAGATGCGGAGAAAAAAACAGCAGCTGTCCCGGGAGGAGACGGAAGATATCCTCCGCCGTGGCAGCCACGGAGTGTTGGCCCTGCTGGGCAATGAGGGCTGGCCCTACGCCCTGCCTATAAGCTATGTGTATAATGAGGGCAAGCTGTATTTCCACTGCGCAGCCGCCGGTCACAAGCTGGCGGCCATTGAAAGGGAGCCCCGGGCCTCCTTCTGCGTGGTGGATGCCGACGAGGTGATATCGGAGCTTTTCACCACCGCCTACAGAAGCGCCATAGCTTTCGGCCGCCTGAGGCTGCTGGAAAAGGGCCCCGAACTTGTACGAGCCCTGGAGGCCCTGTGCGGAAAATACTCTCCGGGCATTGACCCGGAGGAGGAGATCGGTAAGTTCATGGACAGCGTGCGGGTGCTGGAAATGAGCATAGAACACATGAGCGGCAAGGAGGGTATGGAGCTCCTGCGCCGCCGGGAAGAAAAATAAAAAGCCATGATGCAAGGAAAACTGCTGAACCGCCCCAGATTGTGCGGACAGCACAAAAAGGCACCGATGTAGGAAAGCATGAAGTTTTAAGCGGAGAGGCGTCGCGCCAGCGGCGCCTCTCCAGTTTTGAGCTGGATGCGCTCATGGTTGTAGAA
>DVHY01000088.1 GCA_018711755.1 Candidatus Limivicinus faecipullorum
GCCGGATTATTTGCATCCCAGTTAATTATCCGGCTGTTCTTTTTCCCGTTTTGCACTAGGTCCGTGACGGCCTCCACCAGCTCCAGCTTGACCGCCATTTCTATCTGTGGATGGAAGGAGTACCAGCCTAAATACTTAACCATCCACCTGGCCGTCTCATATTCCTCCAGAGCGGCGGCATAGTTGTACCTGTAATGCTCCAAAATCTGGCTGTACCTGCTGTCAGTTTGCGGAAGTGCACTGGCCAAGCCGATTATGCTGTAGTCCCCGGCATAGTCGCTTGCTCCCATCAAGTTGGGTGCAAACGGATCGCTTATGGTCTTATGTGCTACCCAGCGTCCGCTGGATATCCCAAAACCTGAGCAGCTGTACTCCACGTTCCATTTCCACATCTGCGCTTTGCCCTTGGAAAAGACATATCTGGCCTTTGGAAACCAGTCAATGGTGCCGGTCAGATTGTCCCAGGAAAAGCTCCGCTTTGCCTCTCCCGCCTCGATCAGCAAGGCCCCGTTTTCTCCGGGGCGGGCAACGGCGGTTTTTATCCAGCTGCACAGGCTTGACATACTGTAGCTGTATTTTGTGACCGCCTTCCCCGTCAATCTGGAATAGCAATACGGACATGTCACAGGCTCATTGTGTACTTTACCCCTGGCGCAATTGGCTCTGACGGCCTCGAAGCTAGCCCCGCAGGCGGTGCAGGTGCATACTCTCACCGGTGGCCGCTCCCCGTACCCGGTGCAGTCATATTCAAATCGGAAAAAGAGATACTGTGGAAAAAGCTGGCGTATGATGTCCTCTTCGGCGGGGGAAAGTATGCCGTCAAACTGTACCAGTGCAGCCTCTCTCTCCTGCTCGGTCATGTTGCATTGAGGGTTCACCTTCCCACCCCCCTTTTACAGAAACGCCGACAGATCCAGCAGCAGTCCCTTGGGCTTGTCCGGCTTATTGTCGGACTGAGCTGCAGCCGGCGCCAGATCAATCTCCATCGAAAAGCGCACGTCTGCGCCCGGAAAATAGAAAGCGACAGCCCGCTTGTAGACCTCCAGGTCTGATATGCTCCCGCCCACTCCTTTGAGCACTGCGCTTATGCAGTCGCTTAGGCTGCCGCCCTGGACGATTGCCTGGGCGAATTCGGTCTCCTGGGCGGCAAAGTCCAGGAGCGTTGTCTTTACTTCGGGAAGGATCGCCTTGCCCTTGTTATCAAATTTCCCTGTTTTTTCTTCCTTGGTCAGTTTCTCCCTGGCCTGGGTGTTCCATTGCTCCATGTGTATCTCCCTTCTTTATCAATCCCCGCCGTATCCGGTGGCGGCTAGCAGCTGCTCGAGAAGCAGCAGTAAACACAAAATTATTTCCATCTTCCTTCCGGCCCTCATCTCTGATAAGGTGAGCAGCAGCGCCGGGCCACAGGCACCGGGCGCCGCCGGGGTATCTGGTGAGGCCGCATATTGAGCTCCCGCTCCGGCCGGGGAGCTGGTGGGAGCTCCGGGAGATCCTCTGCGGCCAAGGCTTCAAGGCTCTTGATAAATTCCTCTGCCGCCTCAGATAGAGCAGAAATGGCGGCTTCCAGGTCTATGGTGTGCATCAGGTACTCCTTTCCGGGCACCAGGCGGGGCTGGCGGGGGCCGGGGTCTGATTGGCCAGGCTGCGGTAATCTATTACCCGGCGGCGGCCCAGGTGCTCGGGCTTGTCCGGGCTGGTGCATATGCCTTTATCCCATCCCGCTCAAGGTATAGGCGGACCGTATTACTTGACAGGCCCAGCTTGTCCGAGATTTGTACCACCGTCATATGGGGCGCCATCTCACGGATCTTGGCGAGTATAATCCTTTGCTGCTGCCCCAAAGTATTACAGGACAGCTCTTCCTCGCTGCGCCACTTGCGCACTACACCTATATTGCAGCCACAGGCCTGGGCTATTTCCAGGTCTGTATAGCCCTGGTCATACAGGGCCAAGAAAGTGTCCTGGAGGCTGCTTTGATTTTGGCCGGCGGCTTCCCGCCGCAGCCTTTCCACTCTTGCGGCCTCCTCCACTTTTCGCTTGGCTATAAGCTCCCGGGCGACTTCAAGCCGCCTCTGTAGCTTTGGCTCAGTGAGGGGCCGGCCCTTGGTTTCATACAGCGGGCAGAGTGCCGGGTCCAGGAGGTCGTCCAGCTCCCGGGTGCTCTGAGCCAGGCCCAGGGCGTTCATGATGCTCTTTGTCCTGCTCCGTTTGAGCCGGAGCGCCCGCTCACAGTGATAGTCTCCCCGGCTATCACTATAGTGGACGCAGTTCGTTTTATTACAGCGACCCATGGTTTCCGCCTTTCTGAGCTTTCATGCTCTCCAGTAATTTGTATAACGGCCAGTTTCCCAGCTATCTCTCAACTCCACGCCCTCAGAGCTGACAGTGATATACACTGCCCCGGAGCCGCAGGGGCGTGTCCCTCCATTGAGCCAGCGGCTCAGCTGATTGGCCGCTATGCTATAGTTTTGGTCTGTGACCTCCCCTGCTTCGTCGTACTCTTCAAATTGCCCCTCTTGGAGGAGCACCCAGCTCATGCTGTCCGGGTATTCCGGGGAGTCAATGCGGTTGAAAATGCACCAGCAGGCCAGAGCCTTCGCCTCCGCACTGAGACCCGGGTATGTACGCTCCAGGCAGCCCAGCCACTGGCCCAAGGTCCATGCATCTCCGTCAGTATCCTCCGGGAGGTAGCCAGTAATGTATATCCCAGCCTCGGCCTGGGTTTTGAGCTCGGCCAGCTCCGCAGCGTGGGCGCTTATCAGCTCGGCCCGCTCCCGCTCAAAGCGCTCGATGTCGCTGCCCAGCTGGGCACGACAGCCAATCAAGACGGAGAGGACAAGCACCTGGCACATTATCAGCAGGCCCTTGACCCTCCGGGGGTCTATGACATAGCGGAGAAAATCAATGGTGTATTTCATCCGTCTGCCTCCGTGCCGGGGATCGTGCGGTTCCAGCAAGCGTAGCAGCCGGAGGGGTCGGCCACCGGTGCCCCATGGACATAGGGGCAGGGGCTTGTCTCCTCATAGCCGGCATCCGCCGGGCAGAGGGCCACGCCGCCCACATATTGAGGCCCTATAAATTCGGGGTGCTCCATCTCCAATCTTTCAAAATAGGTCATTCTTTCACTTCCTTTTCCTGGTACACATGCACCTCAATTATCATATCGCTCAGCATTTCCCGGACATAGCCCGCCAGCTCAGCGGCGGAGGCCGGGGCGGTGGTTGTTACCACAGCCTGGGCGGCGTTCGGCTTCTCCTGGAGCAGGGCCTCTATGGCGTGGCGGGCGACAAGAAAGCCTGTCCTCATATCGGTGCCTCTGCCCAGGAGCTGATCCTTTGCGGAGTCAAGTGCGTCTCTTATCCTCTCTGCGGAGTAAAGCTTTATTTCATTCTCCATCTTTATCCCTTCCTGTGGCGCAGGCCAGGCCGTAGGTCTCGCCCAGCCATATCAGTGTATTCTTGTCCAAGGTGGCGGGCATGATGACGCCCACCACAAAGAGCCCGGCCTTTGCCACTATATAAGCCTGTCCGCCCGGCGTGTGCCGTAGGGCCAGGGTGAGGCTCTCGGCATCCGTCAGCGGGCCAAGATACTTGGGCTGGATGAAGGCCAGGGCGCTGCCGTCGGTGCAGGGCATGAGCTTAATTCCCTCATGGGCGATATAGGCCCCATTGTCATAGTCCAGGGGTATCTCTTGGGCTGCGCCGTCCAGGCAGTAGTCCCGGGGCCAGTCTTGCCGCCTTATGTCCATGTCTGCCGCCTTGTCCGGCGGGATGTCCATGACGGCACAGAGGCCGCTCTCCCCCAGGGCAGGCAGCCCGCTCAGCTCATAGACTGCATTCCCGTCCCCTGCCCACTGGGGACCGCCGGGAGTATCATAGAGGCAAAGTTTCTTGGCCCCCTTACACAGCGGGGCCAGCTTTTTGATTATCAAGGATCTCTCCTCCTATTCTCTTGTATTCCTCCGGGTGCTGGGTGTAGTACCCGGACATGGTCATACTAAGACGGCGGCGGACATTGGCCTGCCACTGCTCCCGCTGCTCTCGGGTGAGCTGGGACAGCTCCACCGTTTCCCCTGTGTCCAGCTGTATGTACAGCACATAGCTGAGGGGCTGCTTCTTGGCCATATATCCACCGCCTTTCTTGATTCATTGTATTTTTTCGACTGCTTGGCCTATGCGCCCGGCTCAGGCCGGGCGCTGTTCGGTTGCCTGGGCAGCTTTGAGTACTTCCACGGCGGTGACTGCCCCAGTCACCTGATCGAAAAATCGATCCTGCACATCCGCCGGGAGCTGGGCTATCTTCTGGATAAGCTCTTTTTCTCGTTC
>DVHY01000089.1 GCA_018711755.1 Candidatus Limivicinus faecipullorum
GCCTTGGGTTACAAAAGCCCCGTTCAGTACAGGTCTGAACGGGGCTTCCCCTAAATGACTTTTCTGTGTCTACTTTCGCTTGACAAGTGCAGCCCCCTGTCGGGGGCCCGGGTTTTTTGATATTCCAAGCCCCTTAATGCTTCCAATTTCTGTTCTTTTCCTATATAATTCCACTGTAATCCACTGTTGGGAGGGATATCCATGACAGACAGCACCAGCAAGCTCTTAAACAAGCTGACCCGGGGGGACAGGCCCCTCTCCTGCCTGGCCCGGCCGGAGGAGGAGCCCAGCCTGGCCGGAACGCTGCGGGAGCTCCTGAGCCGCCGGGGACTGTCCCCCGCCGATTGGATACGCATGGCGAATATTAGCCGCTCCTACGCTTACCAGGTACTCAGAGGCGAGCGCAGGCCGGGCAGGGACATACTTTTGCGCACGGCCCTCAGCCTC
This sequence comes from Candidatus Limivicinus faecipullorum, assembly GCA_018711755.1. Taxonomy (GTDB): domain Bacteria; phylum Bacillota; class Clostridia; order Oscillospirales; family Oscillospiraceae; genus Limivicinus; species Limivicinus faecipullorum. The sequence continues at coordinate 448 of DVHY01000089.1, forward strand.
TCCCTGAGCCTGGAGGAGACCCAGCGTCTCCTGGTCCTGGGCTCCTGCGGGGCTCTTTATCCCAGGCTGCGCCGGGATGCGGCGGTGATATACGCGCTCAGCCACGATCTGAGCCCGGAGGAGACGGAGGAGCTGCTCGCTTCTCTGCCGGAGCCTGGATTGTACGGAGGGGAGGGCTGACTTGGGACACCGGGAAGACTTTCTTAAATCCTACGGGGAAAACGTGCTGGACTCTCTCCGCCTGCCGGAGCTTATAAGAGAGCAGTACCGCCCCGTCTCCTGCCTCAAGGAGGGACAGCGCAGCGTGTATCTGGTGAGAGACCGGGCCTCCTGGCCGGCGCTGCTCAAGATACAGCCCGCCGGCGGCGAGCCTTCCCTGCTGCGGGAATATGAGCTGCTGCGCAGCCTGGACCACCCCCAGCTGCCCCGGGCTCTGGCCTATTTCTCCATCGACGGTCAGGAATATCTGTTGCGGGAATACCTGCCCGGCATGAGCCTGTATGAGCTGGTGGAGAGCCGCGGCCCTCTGAGCCCCGCTTCTGCCCGGCGGGTGACGCTGTCCCTGTGCCGGGTGCTGGACTACCTCCACCGCCGCAATCCGCCGGTGATACACCGGGATATAAAACCTCAGAACATAATAATAGACAAGGACGGAGGCTGCCGCCTCATCGATCTGGGCACCGCCCGGCGGTTTAGGAGCGAGCAGCCGGACGACACCCAGCTGATGGGCACCCAGGCCACCGCCCCTCCCGAGCAGTTCGGCTACCGGCAGACCGACCAGCGTTCGGATATCTACTCGGTGGGCATGCTGCTGCGCTATATGCTCTCCGGCAGTCTGGAGCCTCTGCCCCGGGGCCGGAGCTGCGGCGGCCTGGGCCATGTCGCCCGGCGCTGCACCGCCTTTGACCTCCGCAAGAGGTATCCCTCCGCCTCCGCCCTCCGCCGGGCGCTGAGCCCCTGGAAGCCCGCAGCCGCCGGGGAGCGTCCCGGAACACCAGCTGAGCCGGGAGAGCAGCCACGATATATACATCAGCTCAATGTCCCCGGGAGACATCGGCAACTCCGACCTGGAGCTTCTCCGCCTCTGCACCAATCTTCGGGTGCTGGTGCTGGACTACCAGCAGATAAGCGATATAAGCGCCCTGGCCGCTCTCCCCCTGGAATACCTCAGCCTTACCGGCAACCGGGTGGAGGATCTGAGCCCTCTGGCCGGCTGTACCGGCCTGCAGGTGCTGGACCTGGGTGAAAGCCCGGTGAAGGATATCCGGGCCCTGTCCGGGCTCAGTTCCCTCCGGGAGCTCTGCCTGGACTATACGGGCATAAGCTCCCTGTCCCCCCTCTCCGGCCTGCCTCTGGAAAAGCTGAAGGCCCGCAGCGTCTGGATAAAGGACTACTCACCTTTGGAGTCCTGCCCATCCCTGGTCTCCCTTATCACCGGGGAGCTGCCCTCAGGGGCCTGGGAGAGCATCGCCCGTCTCAGCACTCTGGAGGAGCTGCGGGTATATTCCAGCTCCGGTCTGGACCTCAGCCTTTTGGAGGGGATGGACCGGCTGCGTGACCTGGATGTCTACGGCAGCAGCATTTCCAATCCCCAGGCCCTGGCCCTTCTGCCCCAGCTGAGTATGCTGAATCTGGGGGAGACGGGGCTGAGCAGCCTGGACTTCGTCCCCCGGCTGCCCGCCCTTACGGGCATAGACCTGAGAGAAGACCCCATCGGAGATTTCGGCGCTCTTCTGGACTGCCCGTATCTGAAAGGCCTGAACATAAGCGCCTGGCAGCTGGAGCAGGCGGAGCGGCAGCTGGAGGGCGGAGAGCTGACCATAAGCTGCGGCTGAGCCTGTGCGCAGAATGCGCACCATTTTCCCTTCTCCCTGTGGTACACTGGGCCAAATCACCGGTGCATCCGGGAAAGGAGAAAATGAAATGAATTTTAAAAAGGGTCTTATCCTCCTGCTTGCCCTGGGGCTGCTGTTTGCTCTCTGCGCCTGCTCCGGCGCGGGCAGCTCCGCCGGGGCCTCTCCAAGCCCCCAGGCCGCCGATGAGCAGCCCCGGTATGAATACCAGCTGAAGGCCGGCGAGACCATGGAGGTGTACGATACCGTCTTCGATAAGACGGTCACCGTCATCCTGGACCCCGCCAGCACGCGGGACGGCTCCATAGACCTGCGCAGCAACATCTATTTTGACAACTGTGTTTTTAACGCCGGTCTCAGCATCCTGGGGGACTACCACGCCATGGTGAGCCTGGGCGAAGGCTGTTCCTTCGGCGAGGGCTCCCTTGTCACCTGCAAGGAGCTCAACTCCGGCGTCGCCAAGGAGACCACGCTGGACGACAACTATGTCAAGGTTTTTGTCGGCTGCGAGGGAGTTTCCGTAGAGACGGAAGCTGCCTTTGGCGTAGTGACCGGCGGTTTTGATTTTGTTTTTAACGGCACTGCATACAGTAAGGCGGAACTTGCGCCGGATGCAGACTATTTGGGTGTATACAGCCTGTATGAGGACGACTCCATGACATATGTGAAACTTGCCATCGGAGACGATGACAGCGTGGAAGTCCTGCCCTGAAAATCTGCAGACAGTTTCAGCCCCCCGCCGCACACCGTGGCAGGGGGCTGAAACTGTCTCTCCGGCCTTTTACCCTTTTAAAAAGCTCTGGCAGATCTTTAAATGCCGGCCTCTGTCCCGGCTCCTGTCCTGATAAAACGGCTATGGCAGGCTTCGCCTGTGAGCTCGCCAGTTCGAAAAGCTATCCTGTAACTTGAAAAAGCGCCCGGCTCTATCCCGTTCCCCAAAAAGCAAACCCGAAGCCCAGCAAGGCGGCTTCGGGTTTGGAAGGAGGAGCAGCGGAATGAGCGAGCTCTGATTTTTTTGCCATAGGCATAAAAAATCGGAGCAAGCGATATGTAGCTTGCTCCGACGTGGAGCTGCTGGCCAGATTCGAACTGGCGGCGACCGCCTCCGGCGGCCTCCGGGTTTTATTAAAACAGGCTTCGCCTGTGAGCTCGCCAGTTCGAAATGCTATCCTGTAACTTGAAAAAGCGCCCGGTCCCCTACGGGACCAGGCGCTTTTTGGAGCTGCTGGCCAGATTCGAACTGGCGACCTCATCCTTACCAAGGATGCGCTCTACCTACTGAGCTACAGCAGCAAAGTATATGCCCCGAAATTCGGGGCATATGTGGCGACCGAGAAGGGACTTGAACCCTCGACCTCCGGCGTGACAGGCCGGCGTTCTAACCGACTGAACCACTCGGCCACGGCTCAGTTATAATAACAAAAGCATCGCTTTTTGTCAATAGGTTTTTAAAAAAATTTTGCCGCCCGCAGGGGCGCCCCGACCGGGGGACAGTTCCTCCGGCCGGGGCGTTTTCCGGCCTATTTGATATCCAGCTCCAGGGGTTCATCTATGGTGTCTGAGACATATTTTCCGTTTTTCTTCCTCTGCTTGACACATTCCGTGAGCAGATATTCTATCTGCCCGTTTATGGAGCGGAAGTCATCTTCGGCCCAGGCGGCTATAGCCTCATAGAGCTTTGCCGACAGGCGCAGCGGCACCTGCTTCTTGCCGGTATCCGCCATGGCTCAATACAGGCTGCCGGAGTTGACCACCGGCTGGGCGTCCTTATTGCCGCAGAGCACCACCAGGAGATTGGACACCATGGCGGCCTTGCGCTCCTCGTCCAGCTCCACCATTCCGCCTTCCTTCAGGCGGTTAAGGGCCATCTCCACCATGCCCACGGCGCCGTCCACTATCATCTTCCTGGCGTCTACAATGGCGCTGGCCTGCTGGCGCTGGAGCATCACGGCGGCTATCTCGGGGGCGTAGGCCAGATAGGTTATCCGGGCCTCCAGCACCTCTATGCCGGCGTCCGCCACCTTGGACTGGAGTTCGTCCTTTATGCGCTTTGCCACGGTCTCGCTGGAACCCCTCAGGCTGCCCTCGTCGGCCTGGCCGTCGCCGGTGGTGTCTATGCCCAGCGCCACGTCGTAGGGGTATATCTTCACGATATCCCGCACGGCGCTGTCACACTGGAGGGAGAGATACTCCTTGTAATTGTCCACGGTGAACACCGCCTTGGCGGTATCCACTACCCGCCACATCACGGCCATGCCTATCTCCACCGGGTTGCCCAGACGGTCATTGATCTTCTGCTTGGTGTTGGAGAGGGTCATCACCTTCAGGGATATCTTCTTGCCCATTTCCATGGCTGCCACGTTTACCTGAGCACTGCTCCCGCCCAGATTGAGGCCGGGGATGCCGCCCTTGCTGCCGCTGTCCACGTCTCCGCTCTGGCCCAGCTTGGTGTGGGCGGCAGGATTGACGCCTGTGCAGAAGGGATTGACATAGTAAAAGCCCTCGCCCTTCAAGGTACCTACATATTTGCCGAAGAGGGTCAGAACCAGGGCCTCCTGGGGCTTCAGGACCTTAAGCCCGCAGAAAGCGATCCAGCCCAGGCAGACCCAGATGAGGCCCACGACAAACACGGGAATGGCGGCCTTGCTTCCATTATCCAAACCTATGCCCCCGAATATCACCATTACTATGGCGGCGATGTACACCAGCAGCAGCAACAGCAGCATTGCCATGCCGTTTTTCTTGTTGTTCAGCAGCTTTTCTTCCATCTTTTTTTCCTCCTTCTTGCTGATATCAAAATGATATCATATCAATATCCATTTGTCAAGGACTTCTCTTTGGGACCCCGGAAAAAATCTCTCACCCAGCGTCGGCCTGGGCCAGCTCTTCCCGGGCGATGGCCAGCCGGCGCTCGATGCTTGCCTCGTCGTCGGTGCCGCGGCCCCGCAGCCGGGC
>DVHY01000090.1 GCA_018711755.1 Candidatus Limivicinus faecipullorum
CTTATTCGCCAACTGTCCATCTATGAACATTGAGATAAACATGTCATCATTTATCTCGTACCTTGGCGTAAATATTTTCAGCAGCAAAACCAGAAAAATCACATTTGCAGCAACGGCCAGTACCAGCTTGACCCAGTTTTTCTCGTACTGCTCTGCTATCAGTCTCATGTGTACCCCCGGAAAATACTTATTTCACGCTTTCCACAAAGCGCAGGAAGGCGGCGCGGCCCTGCTCGTCCCGCTTGAAGACGCCGGCGTGCTCCAGCACCTGCTGGAACACCACGCCCACCTCCTGGCGCAGTATCTTCTCTGCGTCCTCATGGGCAAAGTCATAGCATTTTTTCAGCTCCTCGGCCCAGGGGGCGTGCTTCGCCGTGGCCTCGTCGGCATAGAGGTCGCCGCCCTCCTTCAAGAGCTTTGCCAGCTGGGCAAGCTCGGTCTTGAGCCTTGCCGGCAGCACTGCCAGACCCATCACCTCGATGAGCCCGATGTTCTCTTTCTTTATATGGTGCAGCTCGGCGTGGGGGTGGAACAGGCCCAGGGGGTGCTCCTCCGTGGTGAGGTTGTTGCGCAGCACCAGGTCCATCTCATAGTCCTTGCCACGGCGGCGGGCAATGGGGGTGATGGTGTTATGGGGCTCACCCTCGGTCTCGGCAAAGACGCTCACGCTCTCGTCGCTGTACCCTCTCCAGGCATTCAGTATCTTGTCCGCCAGCTGGGCTATGCGTCCGCTGTCGGCGCAGCGCAGGCGGATGACGGACATGGGCCACTTCACTATGCCCGCCTGGACGTCCTCAAAGCCGGCAAAGCTGAGCTCATGCTCCACCTCCGCCTTTTCCATGGCAAAGCAATAGTTGCCGCCCTGGAAATGGTCGTGGCTGAGGATAGAGCCTCCCACTATGGGCAGGTCCGCATTGCTGCCCAAAAAGTAGTGGGGGAACTGGCGCACAAAGTCCAGCAGGCGCAGGAAGGTGTTCTTGTCTATCTTCATGGGCACGTGCTTTTCATTGAGGACGATGCAGTGCTCATTGTAGTACACATAGGGGGAATACTGGAGGAAGAAATTCTCCCCGTTGAGCTTGAGGGGTATTATCCTGTGGTTTGCCCTGCCGGGATAGTCCATGCGTCCGGCATAGCCCTCCGCCTGGCGGCACAGCAGGCACTTGGGATAGCCGGAGCTCTTCTGGAGCTTGGCGGCGGCTATGGCCCTGGGGTCCTTCTCCGGCTTGGAGAGATTGATGGTGATGTCGATATCCCCATACTCGGTATTGGACACCCACTTCATATCCTTTATCACCCGGTAGCTGCGTATGTAATCCGTATACCGGCTGAAGTCATAGTACCACTGGGTGGCAACCATGGGGCTAATCTTGTACTGATACCAGAACTTTTCAATGACCTGGGAGGGCCGGGGAGTGAGCACCCCCATGAGCCGGGAGTCCAGCAGGTCCCGGCTGGTAACTCCCCCGGGAATGACGCCCCTCTCCTCCGCATCGTCCAGCAGACCCTTGAGTATCTCCTCCAGGGGCGGGTCGAAAAGCAGCTCCTCCGGGGACTCAAAGCTGTCCAGACCAAGCACCGCCAGTATATTGTTCAGCGCCCAATACCTGTCCTCCCGTTCTATCAGGTTCCGGGAGACGCCGTAATTCACCAGCTGGGCTATCCTGATATTCCTCATTTCTTCCTTTGTCATGTGTGTCACCGACCTTTCGCCTGTTTTATTGAGAGAGATATGCGGTGCTTTTTCTCCTCCACGTCCAGCACCACTACCTTCACCACATCGCCCACCGCCAGCAGTTCGCTGGGATGGCGAATAAATTTATCGCTTATCTGGGAAATATGGACCAGGCCGTCCTGATGGACGCCGATGTCCACAAAAACTCCGAAGTCTGTCACATTCCGCACGGTGCCCATAAGCTCCATGCCGGGCTTGAGGTCCTTTATCTCCAGCACGTCCCGGCGCAGCAGCACCGGAGGCAGCTCATCCCTGGGGTCCCTTCCGGGCTTCAGCAGCTCCGAGACTATGTCCCTGAGGGTGGGCTCGCCTACGCCGCAGTCCGCCGCCGCCCTGGCCAGGCCGTAGCTCTCCAGCCGCTCCGGCAGCCGGGCAATATCCCCCTTGGCCACGTCTTCCAGTGTATAGCCGCACAGCTCCAGCAGCTTTTCCGCCGCCGCATAGCTCTCGGGATGGACGGCAGTGTTGTCCAGCACCTGGCTGCTCTCCGGCACTCTCAAAAATCCGGCGCACTGCTGGAAGGCCTTGGGGCCCAGCTTCGGCACCTTTGTTAAGCCCTTGCGGCTGGTAAAGGCGCCGTTTTCCTCCCGGTAGGCCACAATGTTCTTTGCCGTGGTCTTGTTGAGGCCCGATACCCTTTGCAGCAGGGCGGGGGAGGCGGTGTTCACGTCCACGCCCACGGCGTTGACGCAGTCTTCCACCACGCCGTCCAGGGTCTCCTCCAGCTTTGCCTGGGGCATGTCGTGCTGGTACTGGCCCACACCTATGGCCATTGGCTCTATCTTCACCAGCTCCGCCAGGGGGTCCTGGAGCCTGCGGGCTATGGACACCGCCGAGCGCAGGTTCACATCGTAATCCGGGAACTCCTCCGCCGCCAGCTTGGAGGCGGAATACACCGAGGCCCCGGCCTCATTGACTATGGCATAAGCCTGGCCGCCCCCCAGCTCACGGAGCATCTCCGCGGCCATCTGTTCCGTCTCCCGGGAGGCGGTGCCGTTGCCTATGGCAATGTGCTCCACGCCGTGCTTTTTGACCATGGCGGAGAGGATGCGGATAGCCTCCGCCTTCTTCCCCTCAGAAAATGTGGGATATACCACCGCCGTGTCCAGCACCTTGCCGGTGCCGTCCACTACAGCCACCTTGCAGCCGTTGCGGTAACCCGGGTCCAGACCCATGGTCACCTTCCCTTTCACCGGGGGCTGCATCAGCAGGGGTTTCAGGTTCAGGGCAAACATCTTTATTGCCCCTTCGCAGGCAAAGTCGGTGAGAGCGTTCCTGGCTTCCCGCTCCAGAGAGGGGAAGATGAGCCTGTCATAAGCGTCGTCCGCGGCAGAGCGCACAAAGGCCATGGCGCTGCTGCCCGGCTTGATAACCGCCCGGCGCAGCCGCTGCAGGGCGGCCTCCCGGTCCACCTCCACGCCGACTTTCAGCATGCCCTCCTTCTCGCCCCGGTTGATGGCCAATATCTGATGGCCCTGGAGGCGGCTGAGGCTCTGGCTGAAATCATAGTACAGGCGGTAGACGCTGTCCTCCTCCGTGGCGGCCTGGGACCTGAGCTGGCCCCTGGAATTTATATAGTCTCTCAAAAGCCCCCGTATGGCCGCGTCGTCGGATATCATCTCGGCAATTATGTCAGAGGCCCCTGCCAGAGCCTCCTCCACCGTCTCCACGCCTTTCTCGGGGTTTACATAATCTTCAGCAAGCAGCTCCGGGGCGGGCAGGTCCATAGTCTGGCTGAAGAGCTGCCGGGCCAGAGGCTCCAGACCCTTCTCCTTTGCCACGGTGGCCCGGGTGCGGCGCTTTTGCTTATAGGGCCGGTACAGGTCCTCCAGAGCGGCCAGGGTCTCGGCGGAGTCTATGGCCTGGGACAGCTCCTCCGTGAGCTTGCCCTGTTCCTCTATGGCTTTTTTCACCGTCTCCCGGCGCTGCTGGAGATTGCGCAGATATTCCAGCCGCTCCGCCAGCGTCCTCAGGGCCGTATCGTCCATGGCTCCGTGGAGCTCCTTGCGGTAGCGGGCGATGAAGGGGATGGTGTTCCCCTCGTCCAGAAGGCTGATGACGTTTTCTATATGCTCCTGCGGTCTGTCCAGTTCCCGGGCAAGTATTTGGCTGATGGTCTCCAAGTTATGTCTCCTTTTTTATTGGCTGCTTTTCTGCACATTATACCACAGTAGTTTCATTATCGCAATCGCGAATTGTCCATTTTTGACAAAAGAATAGGACAAAATACCCTTGGGCAGGCAGGAATATTTCCTGTCTGCCCAAGTCATTTCCAATATATGTAAATCTTTTCAGTCCAGGCTCAGCCGGAAGCCGTACTTCTTTCCCTCCAGCTCATATTCCACGGCAAGGTCCTCATCCGCAAGGACCCGTATATTCTCCGCCTCCCGGTTTTTCAGCATCTGCCTGTACTGCTCCAGAGCCTGGGGCGAGTACTCCGCCATGTTGTCCGAGCAGAGGAGCATGCCGCCGAAGAGGCTGCAGCAGTCCGCCAGCAGCTTCTTCTCCCGCTCCGTCAGCTTGATATTGTCCTCCCGCAGGAAGAACACGTCCGGGTCGCTGAGAAAGGCCCGGCCGTTGAGCTGGCGGCGGAATAGGGCGTTGCCTATGGCCTGCTTTGTAGAGACCCGCTCCAGGTTTGTCCGGCGCATTATCCAGCTGTTGTCCCAGTCCAGTCCCACGTCGCAGCTTATGCGGCAGTAGTCCACAAGGCCGAAGGCGGGCATCAATGGCACGCCGCAGCCCAATATGAGCTTGTCGCCGCAGAAGTCCCTCAGCATTTCCATTGCCCTTATCATCCGCCCGGCCCGGGTCTCCTTTTTATTGCCGAAGGGGGCGGCGGCATAGAGGAAATCCAGCTTCACCAAATCGAAGCCCCAGTCCTCCAGCACGGTATGAAAGACCCGGCGGAGATATTCCATGGCCTGCTTATTGTCAATGTCCAGGGAGTAGAAGCCGCCCCAGTTGCAGCCGCAGTGCCAGGGCCCGCCCTCCACTTTCAGCAGCCAGTCCGGGTGCTCCTTCATGAGCCTTGAGCCCTTGCGGCAGCCGAAAGGCGCCAGCCACAGTCCGGCCTTCAGGCCCTTTTCATGTATCCGGTCCACGATGGGTTTGAGGCCGTCGGGGAACTTTTTCCTGTTCACGTCCCAGTCCCCCACGCCCAGCTGCCAGCCGTCGTCTATCTGGAAGAGGTCCCCCGCTTTCAGCACCCTGGCGCAGCCGGCCAGGTCGGAGAGTATGCTCTTCTCGTCTATATTCTTGTAGCGGTTATACCAGCTGGAGTAACCGGTGAGCTTTTCCTCCGTCCTGGGCTTTATGCCCAGAGCTTTGAACCAGCCGTCGAAGACCTCATCCTCGCTGCCCTGGGCGCAGTACAGCTGAAAAGCGAGAAAATCTCCCGCCGTCTCCAGCCCGGCGCAGTCCCGTTCTATCTCCAGCAGGCCCGCCCGGCTGTCGTACTTGAAGACGGTGTAGCCCGGCCTCTCGTCCAGGGAGGCCAGAAGCCGGTAGCTGTCGCCCCGGCGGAAGTAGCAGTAGCTGTAGCCGTGGGCCAGTCCCCGCTTTCTGGGATAGTCCATGAAGTGGTAGTCCCCGTAGCGGTCTATGCCATAGCGGCGCACGATGAATCCGGGCAGCTTATGCCAGGGCATCATCTGGCTGTTCTTGTCGTACTCCGGGCAATAGCTCCAGGTCTGGTAGCCGTTTATGAAGAACTTCTCCCCCTCTTCCAGCTCCAGTTCCAGGCTGCCCCGCACCTTTTCCAGGACACCTTCCGGCAGGGAGAGCTTTATGATATTCTCCCCCTGCCGCAGCTCCCGGCTGCCCCGGATGCTCTTGCCGTCTATCAGACTGGCCGCATATTCAAGTCTCATGCTTCCACCTCAAATCTCAAAGTCGCCGGCTCCAGGCCCGGTGCGGATATCTTCAGCTCCGCTGTACCCGCCCGGCCTGTGGTCTTCACATAGCAGCCGCTCATGCCTCCCTCGGCCGCGGACCAGTCCGGACCGGCCAGCTCCAGGGGACCGCTGACTTCAAAGTGCAGCGGCAGCTGGGCATAGACGGCGGTATTGCCCCACTCGTCCAGCAGCCGGACTCTAACTGCCGCCATGTCGTAAGTATCCCCCTCTTTCAGGACGGTATGGGCGCACCTGGCCTCTATGTGCAGCCGCTTTCCCGGGCAGAGGGTACGGCTTATCACCGTTTTGCCCCCCACCTTGCCCTCAAAGCGCCAGCGGGTGGCCTCTCCGCCCCAGTTGCCCACGTACTTGCCGTAGAGCTTCACCCCCTCGGCCATGCTCAGGCGGTAGCGCAGCATGCACCAGAGCATCCGGGCCTTGTCGGCGGCGGGCATGTTTGCCAGGCCGTGCTTTCCCGCAGAGAGCAGGCAGCGGCGCAGCAGCTCCGCCTCCTTATCCGAAAAGTCCTCCTGGGTCTTCAAGAGCTCTCCTATGGTGTCGTCTATCAGCACGGGGCCGCAGCGCAGGCCCTCCAGCTCCCGCTTTGTAAAGCCGGTGACATACACGTCGTTTTTATACAGGGCCACCTCCTCGGCATTGGTGAAGGCGTATATCTTCCCTACGTTCCCGGCGGGGTAGTCCCCTATATCCATGGGGCAGCCCAGCTCCAGCACCGGCTCCTCCCCCTGGCTTGCGTACACCGCCGCCGCCAGCTTGGGATTGCGGAAGGAGTCCAGCACCCCGTGGTAGCAGATGCGGTCCCCGGAGCCGAAGTCCTTGTGGGTGGCATAGTCGAACATGCACCAGCCGAAGCATCCGGCGTGCTCCCCGGAGCCTGCCGCCGCCGACTGGACCCGGGCATGGCGCAGGGCGTGCTCCTGGCGCTTTTCCCAGGTGTCAAAGCTCTTGGTAGGGAACATGTGGCCGTTGTGCTCGCTGATGATAAGGGCCTTGTCCATATCCGGGCTCACGTCCTTTTTCTTCTTTGCCCCGGGGGTCAGGCCGTTATGAGAGAAGTCGTTGTAGGAGTACACGTCCTCCAGCAGGTGGCTCTTTTCCAGATAGCGCACGCCGGAGGTCCGGCGGCTGTCGTCCAGCTCATGGGCCAGGGCGTTGGTGCGGCGGTAGAAATCGTCGTCGTCCACGCTCTCGTTTATCCTCACGCCCCAGAGGACTATGCTGGGGTGGTTGCGGTACTGGAGTATCATCTCCCGCAGGTTCTCCACCGCCTGGTCCTTCCACTTTTCGTCACCTATGTGCTGCCAGCCCGGCAGCTCCGTGAACACCGCCAGGCCCAGCCGGTCGCACTGGTCTATGAAATATTGGCTCTGGGGGTAGTGAGAGGTGCGCACGGCGGTGCATTTCAGCTCCTGCTTGAGTATCCTGGCGTCCTCCCGCTGGAGGCTCTCCGGGGCGGCATAGCCTATATAAGGGTAGCTCTGGTGCCGGTTCAATCCCCGGAGGAAAGTCTTTTTCCCGTTGAGATAGAAGCCGTCGGCCTTGAAGTCTGCCGTGCGGAAGCCGAAAGGAACATTCTGGGTATCCAGGACCTTTTCCTCTTTGTCCAGCAGCTCCGCCCTCAGGGTATAGAGCTTGGGGGAGAAGATGTCCCAGGGCTCCGCCTGGGGCAGGCTGAGCCGCTGGTCTGTGCCGCCCAGGTTCCTGAGCAGTTCCCTATCCCCGTCCAGTATGGAGAGGCAAATTTTATCCCAGTCCCCCTGCACCTTCATTCGCACTCTTGCGGTGGTCAGGCTTGGAGTGGTGACAAAAACGTCCTCAATATAGCTCTTCTCCCGCACATCCAGCCAGGCCTCCCGGTAAAGGCCGCCGTAGGTGAGGTAGTCGATGACAAAGCCGAAGGGAGGAATGGCCCCGTCCTCCCGGGAGTCCAGCTTCACCGCCACCAGGTTCTCCCCGCCGTAGTTTACCAGCTCCGTTATGTCCAGGCGGAAGGCGGTATAGCCGCAGCGGTGCTCTCCGGCAAGACGTCCGTTCACATAGACCAGGGCCTGGTGGGCCGCCCCGTCGAATTGGAGAAACAGCTTTTTTCCCCGGAATGACTCCGGGATGTCCAGCCTCCGCCTGTAGCCCCAGACGCCCTCGTAGTCCTCCGGCCCGGCATAGTGCAAAGGCAGCTCCTTCACGTTGTGGGGCAGGCGCACCGGCTCTCCGGCGCCCTCCCCTCTCATAAAGTTCTCGCTCCACTGAGCGGCGAATTCCCATCCGCTGCAGAGGCTTATCATATGCAGCCCTCCCATAGCTTCAAAATCCAGCTCAAGTATACAACATTCGCCCCGGCCCGTAAAGAGAAAACCCGGCCCGGGGCTGTCCCCGGGCCGGGCAGGCGCACGGCCTTTTTATTTTTCCTCGTAGAGCTCGATGATGGCGTCGTCCTTGACTATGAAGGCCAGGCGCACATTGTCGCCCAGGGCTTCCGGCCCGAAGATAACCCGGTCCGCCTCCGCCAGGTAGGGCTCGGCGTCGTCCACTTTGTAGGCCACATGGGGCTGTTTGGACAGGATCTCAGGGAAGCGGGTACCCTCTTCAAACTTCAGATACTCAATCTTGTAGTCGTAGGTATCCACACTCTCATTGACCCAGAACTTGCCCCAGTCGTTGTAGACCATGCCGGGCTTCTTGTTCAGTACGGGTATACCGATGTGCATGTATTCTGCTGCCATGATGTCTCCTCCTGTATTGTTTTTAAATTACTTATCTATCTCGCAATTACTTTCCAGTCTTTGCGGTGACGCTATTTTCATAGGCGGTGCGGAATGTTACGGTGAGCCAGCCCCAGACCAGGCCGAATACACAGTAGAACAGCTCCACCAAGCCAAAGGCCACAAAATTGCCGGTGTAGGGAGCGGCCACGCCTCCGGCGATATAGCCCATAATGCCGAAGTAGGCTCCGGCGCCCACAAAGAGGGCGGGAACATAGCTGAGTATTTCAACCTTCTCGCAGCAGATGCAGGGGATGACTATAATCAGGATAGCCAGAGGCACCCCGAAGAAGCCTCCCACGAATCCGCCGAACCAGCCCCCCAGCACCATGATCCCAATGGAGGCGGCTATGCCTATCACATAGGCTATGAAGGCTTTCACTCCGCCCTTAACATTGCACCCGCCCAGGAAATAGCAGGCCCAGGCCTGGAAGGCTATCCAGGAACCGCCGCCGGCCAGGAGGCTGCCCACAATGGTGTTTGCCGCCAGGAGCTGATCAATTATCTGCATGACCGTTGCCAGGACGGCAACTATAATTGGGCCGACTATGTACTTGCTGAACTTCATACTTTTTCCTCCTATTATTTTTTTACCTGTTTTCCCGTATTTGATTTGACTTAAAGGGATGCCGCAAGTATAATAAGAGGGTGAGCATTTATGCTCCGCCCGGAGGGTATACGGCTGTGCGTTGTGGAAGGCAAGCGGCCGTGTACCCTCTTTTCTCTTATTTTACATCAAAAGTTCAGTTCTTCTCACTGAGGTAGAACTCATAGGCCTCCTTGTCGCTGAAGCCCTCATGGACCACCTTGGCCACGGCCTTGCACATGGCTATGGGACATTCGCTCTGGAATATGTTCCGGCCCATGTCCACGCCCCGGGCACCGCTCTGTATGGCCCTGTAGGCCATGGTGAGAGCCTCGGCCTCCGGCAGTTTCTTGCCTCCGGCTATGACTATAGGCACCGGGCAGGCGGCCACCACATTTTCAAAGTCCTCGCAGAAATAGGTCTTTACCATGCTGGCCCCCAGCTCCGCCAGGATGCGGGTGGCCAGGAGGAAGTACTTGGGTGTGCGCTCCATCTCCTTGCCCACGGCGGTGACGCCCATCACCGGCACGCCGTATCGATAGCCCGCGTCCGCAGCTCGGCACAGCGTCTCCAGGGAGTCCCGCTCCCCGGCTCCGCCCACAAAGCACTGGATTGCCAGGGCGGAGGCGTTCATGCGCAGGGCATCCTCCATGTCCACCCCCAGGCCGCAGCCCTGGCTCATGTCCTCAAAGAGTACCGAGCTGTCGTGGGTGGCTCTCAGGCAGACGGCCTTGTTCAGGGTGGGGGGGATGCAGCTTCTCAGAGCGCCTCTGGTGCCCATGAGCACGTCGGCATACTCGCACAGAGGGGCTATGCTCACATCCAGGCGCTCAAGCCCTGCGGTGGAGCCCATTATGTAGCCGTGGTCAAAGGCCAGCATGACAGTGTTGCCGGACTTGGGGGAGAAAATACGGGACAGGCGGTTTTTCATGCCCCAGTCGGTGTTGCCCAGACCCTTGGCGAAAAAGCCCTGGTCCGGGGCGGCCACATCCAGGTGGTAGTCCTTTGCGGCCTTGTTTCCTATTGCATCAGCCATTTTGCATTACTCCTTAAAGAAAGCGGCGGTGTGGGCCGGAGTGTTCCACAGACGCAGAGTCTCTTCATCCCACTTGGCTATGTTCAGCTGGAAGCCGGCCTGCTCCTGGACGGTGAGTATCTCCCCCACCATATTGGCGACCACTTCAATGCCCAGGCTCTCCAGATACTTCACGCAGTCCTTGTAGAGGATGAACATCTCCATAAGAGTGGTGGCCCCGGAACCGTTAATCATGACGAAGGCCTTGTCGCCCTTCACCAGGGGGATGTCCTTCACCAGAGCGTTGGCCATTATCTCCACGGTCTCCTTGGCGCTCTTCATTGGCTGGCGTCCGCCGCCGCCCTCGCCGTGCTGGCCCATGCCTATCTCCATATCCACATCCCCCAGATCACCGAACTCGGCGCCGGTGGCGGGGTGAGTGGCGCAGCGGGCAGCCACGGCTATGGTAGCCATGGAGTCGGCATACTTCTGGGCAATGTCCGCCACCTCGTCCAGGCTCTTGCCCTCCCGGGCGGCGGCAGCTGCAATGTGGTACAGGGGGATGGCTCCGGCCAGACCCCGGCGGTCGTCGGAGTTGGAGCGGGGAGCGTTGGAGATGTCCTCCTGGGTGACCACCTTGCGCACGTTCATCCCGGCCTTGGCCACCATCTTCATGACCATATTGCCGCAGAGCATGTCGCCGGCGTGGTTGAGCACCAGCAGCAGTACACCCTTGCCCTTGTCCGCCAGCTTCACCGCCTCGAACACCACCTGGGGATTGGGAGCGGCAAACACGTCGCCCACCACCTGGATGTCCAGCATGCCTTTGCCCACGAAGCCCGCCTGGGCAGGCTCATGGCCGCTGCCGCCGAAGGTGACTATGGTGACTCTGTCCGCATCCTTCAATGCCTTGCTGATGACCATATGTCCCTGCACGTCCACGATGTCCCCGTGGGCCAGGGCCATGCCCTCCAGCAGCTCGTCGGTGAGAGTGTTTGGATCGTTGAGAAACTTCTTCATTTTCATGGTGCTTTTCCTCCTGTTTGATTTTATTTTTATTTAATTTTCAAGCCTTCTGTCTTTTACTTTCCCGCAAGCCCGGCAAAGAAATAGCTCATGGACACCGCCCCGGCGTCAGGGGTGCCCAGGGTGGCCTCCCCGTAGCTTCTGGCCCGGCCGAACCTGGAGACGAAGTTTTTGCTGTTCTCCGCCCCTTTCAAGGCCGCCTCCGCCGCCGCGGCAAATATCTCCGCCTCGTCGTCCCCGGCGGTCTGCATGGCCGCCGTGGCGGGTATCAGGGCGTCCATCATGGTCTTGTCACCCACCTTGGCCTTGGACAGGGCAAAGAGCGTCTCATAGGCTTGGCGGAACATCTCCTTCAGCTCCCCGGCACTTATCTCATCCCCCTCCGGGGCCGCCTCCTGGAGCCCGTCCAGCCAGGTGTTCCAAAGGGGCACGGCGCTGCCGCCGTTTATCATCATCACCGCCATGGCCGCATCATCCAGCATGGCCTTGATGCCCCCCTGGCTCTCCTCCACCGCCGTCTCTATGGCGGCGCTTATCTTGCTCATGGTTATGCCGTGGTCGGCGTCGCCGAATTTGGAGTCTATCTCCGTCAGCTCCCCCTCCGCCCCCGCCACCCGGCGGCAGGCCTTCACTATCCTGTCTCTGAGCTCCTGCTTGGTCATACGTATGCCCTCCATGTTATTAACAAATGTCACGAATTTGTTTGCTTTTATGATTTAAAGATAACATATGTAACTCACCCTTACAAGTCTTTTTTGCATAATGCAAAAAAATTTGGCTAAACCGCAAAAAGCCTCTTTCGGCTTTTGTGTAGTTTAGCCAAGTATGGTTTGGTTTGACTTACATAGCGGGCTTTTCCGCCCTGTCCAACACCCGCTCCGCCAGGCTGCATGGCAGCACCAGGGTATCGATCAGTTTAAGGCGCAGGGCTCCGATCACGCTCTCCTCCTTCAGATGGGCCGAGCACAGGGCGGCCACCCGCCCCGCGCGCCCCAGCTGTTCCAGGGAACACTGGATAACGTTATCCACGTCCGGGTGGATGAGCTGACCCTCTTCGTCATAGTAGTGGGCCAGTATGCGGCCCACCGCCCGGCGGCGCAGCAGCTGGCCCCCGTAGCGGTACTCCACACCCAAGTCCGGGTAGGAGGGGTAGTTGGACACGTTCACAAAGGCCAGGTCTATGCTCTCCCAGCGCTGGGACACGGAGCGGAAGGTCTCCATGTTGCGTATCATGGCCAGCTCCTGTTCCGAGTCGAATATGGCGGGAAAGTACAGATAATCCGCCTGGCAGCCCAGTTTCCCCGAGATTATCCTCACCAGCTCGTTGGTATGGTAGCCCCGGTAGGAGGCCCCTATGCCGCCGATGAGGGGGAAGAGCCGCCCGGCTTCGTGCCGCTCCCCGGGCCCCGGCTCGGCACTGTCGGCCATGCGGCCCATCATGGAGCCCCAGCCGATGCCTATGTTCTCCGCCCCCTCCTCAAAGCAGAGGCGAAATGCGGCGCAGGCCACGGCGTTGTCCGTAGCGTCGGCGGAGGCCGCATCCGGCTGCACCAGAGCCCGGCGCAGGCCAAAACAGCTCTCCAGCCGTTTTGCCGCCAGCTGCTCCCGGCTCTGTACGTCATTTATGGTTATGGTCACCAGGCCGCAGTTTCTGGCCTCGGTGAGCAGCAGGCTCACCAGGGGACGGGAAATGCCCAGTTCCTTTGCTATCTGGTTTTGGGTCATGTCCCGCTCATAGTACATATGGGCCACGTTCAGCATGCGCTCTATCTTTTTATCGGCAGGGATCATCTGATTTCTCCTTTGTCAAGGGCTGCGAAAATAATAGCATTGAATTTCACATCTGTCAAGTTTTGTCGCCGTAAAAATATGGAAAAAGCCGCCGGTTCAGAATTTGAACCGGCGGCTTTTGCGGTTTTCCTTTACTGCTCCAGAGCATCCAGCAGGGCCCGGGTGCGGTCGGTCTTTTCCCAGGAGACTCCCAGGTCCTCCCGGCCCATGTGGCCGTAGGCGGCCAGCTGCCGGTAGATGGGGCGGCGCAGGTCCAGGTCCCGGATAATGGCGCTGGGCCGCAGGTCAAAGACCTTCTGTACGGCCTTTTCCAGCTCGCCGTCCGGCACCTTGCCGGTGCCGAAGGTCTCCACCAGCACGGACACGGGAGAGGCCACGCCTATGGCGTAGGCCAGCTCCACCTGGCAGCGGGAGGCAAGGCCCGCGGCCACCACGTTCTTGGCCACATACCTTGCGGCATAGGCTGCGGAGCGGTCCACCTTGGTTGGGTCCTTTCCGGAGAAAGCCCCGCCCCCGTGGGGGGCGCTGCCGCCGTAGGTATCCACTATTATCTTTCTGCCGGTGAGGCCGGAGTCCCCCTGGGGTCCGCCGATGACGAAGCGGCCGGTGGGGTTTATAAGATACCTGGTTTTCCCGTCCAGGAGAGCGGCGGGGACGGTGGGCTTTATCACCCGCTCTATCATGTCCCGGCGTATCTGCTCCAGCTCCGCCTCCGGGGCATGCTGGGTGGAGATGACCACCGTGTCCACCCGGACGGGGCGGCGGTCTTCGTCGTATTCCACGGTGACCTGGGTCTTGCCGTCGGGCCGCAGGTAGCTCAGCTCCCCGGACTTTCTCACGGCGGCCAGGCGCTTTGCCAGCTTGTGGGCCAGGGAGATGGCCAGGGGCATCAGCTCCGCCGTCTCGTCGCAGGCATAGCCGAACATCATGCCCTGGTCCCCCGCGCCGTTTTGCAGCTGCTCTTCTTCCCCGGTCTTGTTCTCCAGGGCCTTGTCCACGCCCAGGGCGATGTCCCCGGACTGCTCGTCGATATTGGTGATGATGCCGCAGGTATCGCAGTCAAAGCCGTACTTGGCCCGGTCGTAGCCTATGCCCCGTATGACCTCCCGGGTTATTTTGGGGATGTCCACATAGCAGCTGGTGCTTATCTCTCCCATGATGTGTACAAGGCCGGTGGAAACTGTGGTCTCGCAGGCCACGCGGCCCATGGGGTCCTGTTCCAGGATAGCGTCCAGCACCGCATCGGATATCTGGTCGCATATCTTATCGGGATGCCCTTCGGTAACGGATTCGGAAGTAAAGAAATAGTGGCTCATTGTGTTCTCCTTTTTAATTGTCTTTTTCACGGAAATTTCTGATGCCTAAAGCATCTTCAGTCGATCCTGCTTATTAAGTCTGACTGCATGCATCTTAACAGCACGATTTAAAACACCCTATTTCTGCTGAAACCATAAACGCCCCGTCTATCCAACGGAGCGCAGCTTCAGCATAGCCTCATCTTGCGTCTACCGCCGGATTTGGCACCTTGCTTTCAGCAGGTTGCCGGGCTTCACAGGGCCGTTCCCTCCGCCACTCTTGATAAGGTGTTTAAATTTTTACGGTGTCATTATAACAGTTTTTCCCTGCTTGTCAATAGTTTCTCCCTCTTTCTCCCCCTTTCCCCACCGGTGCGTCCCGCCATATTTTTTTCAAAACAGCTCTTGACAAAGCTGTTATAGCTGTATATACTGTGCATATACAGTAAGGGAGGAGGCAATGGGATGACCATACTGATAGACAACCACAGCGGCGTGCCGATATATGACCAGATCTTCACCCAGATAAAAAACCAGATCATCAGCGGCGCCCTGCCGGAGGGGGAGGCCCTGCCTTCTATCCGCTCTCTGGCAAAGGACCTGGGCATAAGCGTCATCACCACAAAGCGGGCCTATGACGAGCTGGAGAGCGCCGGCTTCATCTACACCTTGCCGGGGAAGGGCAGCTTCGTCTCCCAGCGCAACACCCAGCTGGTGCGGGAGGAGAATCTGAAAGAGATAGAGGAACATCTTTTGAAGATACGGCAGCTGGCGGCCCAGTGCGGTCTCAGCCGCCGGGATATAATTGAAATGTTCAATATTTTGGAGGACGAGACATGAGCAATGCCATTGAGACAAGGGGACTTACAAAACGTTTTAAGGACTTTACCCTGGGTCCCCTGGACCTTAAGCTGCCGGAGGGCTGCATATTGGGACTTATCGGAGAAAACGGCGCCGGCAAGACCACGGCCATAAAGCTGCTGCTGGGCATCCTGGAGCCGGACTCCGGCACGGCCTCGGTGCTGGGCCGGGACATATCCGGAGACATGAGCCAGGTGAAAGAGGAGCTGGGCGTGGTGCTGGATGAGCCGGGCCTGCCGGAAAAGCTGACGGTGGGACAGCTGGGGAAGATAATGCCCAGCATCTACAAAAGCTGGAGCCGGGAGGACTTTGCCGCCTACATCCGCCGCCTGGAGCTGCCTGAGGACAAGGCCTACAGGGACTTCTCCCGGGGCATGAAGATGAAGCTGGGCCTGGCTCTGGCCATGTCCCACAAACCCAGGCTGCTGCTTCTGGACGAGGCCACCAGCGGCCTGGACCCGGTGGTGCGGGACAGTGTCACAGACCTGCTGCTGGACTTCACCCGGGATGCGGGCCATTCGGTCCTCATCTCCTCCCACATCGTCTCCGACCTGGAAAAGGTCTGCGACTATATAGCCTTCCTCCACAAGGGCAGGCTCATGCTCCTGGAGGAGAAGGACGCCCTGCTGGAGGAATACGGCCTGCTCCAGTGCTCCCGGGAGGAGGCGGAGGCCATAGAGCCCTCCGCCATCATAGGCCGCCGGGATAATCCCTACGGCTGCCGCCTCATCGTCCGCAAAGACGCTCTGCCCCGGGGCGCCGAGACCCAGCCGGTGAGCATCGAGGAACTGTTCGTTTTTATGGTCAAGGAGGACAAACAATGAAGGGTCTGCTTTTAAAGGATTTTTATGTGTTGAAAAAGGAGCTCCGGGCTTTTCTTTTCATAGTCGTGTTCTTCACTGCCTTTTCCTTTTTGGGAGACAACAACAGCTTTTTCATGTTTTACGGCCTGATAATGCTGCCCATAGCTAATATCAGCCTCATATCCTACGACGAGCGCAGCCACTGGGACAGCTTCCTGGAGACCACACCTGTCTCCCGCTCCACTGCGGTGACGGAGAAATACCTGCTGAACCTACTTTTGCTGCTCCTCTGGTCCCCGGTGGTGCTGGCAGTCTATCTGGTACAGTCCGCAAATCTGGGCAATCCTGTGCAGGCAATTTGCATCTGTGCATACATGGCCCTGTTCTTCCCCGCCGTCATTTATCCCTTCATCTTTGCCTTGGGCAGTGAAAAGGGCCGCTTCGCCTATTTCATCTTCATATTCGCGGCAATGGCAATCGTCGCCGCCGGGGTGAGCCTGATGGACCAGGGAGCCTTTGTCATCCCCGATGAGCTGTCTCTCATCCTGCTGCTGCCGCCTATAGCAGCCTATCTCATATCCTGGCGCATATCCATCGCCCTGTACAAAAAACGCTCCCTATAATCGTTGCTTCCGCCAATCTTGAAGAACATCCGCTTCCATGTTATCATGGAGGCGGATATTTTTATCGTCCTCCGCCCC
>DVHY01000091.1 GCA_018711755.1 Candidatus Limivicinus faecipullorum
TTCTACAACCATGAGCGCATCCAGCTCAAAACTGGAGAGGCGCCGCTGGCGCGACGCCTCTCCGCTTAAAACTTCATGCTTTCCTACATCGGTGCCTTTTTGTGCTGTCCGCACAATCTGGGGCGGTTCAATCCCACAGGCTTTTTTGTTTTATATAGAGACAGCCACGGGCTTAAGCCGTGGCTGTCTCTATATAAAACAAACCCGGAGCCCAGCGTCAGCGGGTCCGGGCTTGAGAGGAGCTGCGAAAAAATGAACAAGAGGCGGCGATTGTTCTGTAAGAAAAATCGCCGCCGCGAACGATATGGCGTCCGCAGCGACGTGGTATGGCTGACAGGATTCGAACCTGCGACCTGACTTGCCGCTATGCGGCAGTCAGCCTGCGGCGCATCCGGTGGGCTTTGCCCACCTCAACGTGCTTCGCACCTGAAGGTCGCAGCTTACATTGCTCTTAGCTTATAACCAGAAAGGCGATACAGAATTTGCGGTTTCCGAATAAAGAACCCAAATCGAAGCCCAGCGCAGCGGGTTCGATTTGGAAAAGGAGCTGCGACAGAATGAGTGAGAAGTGACGATTGTTCTGTAAGAAAAATCGTCGCTGCGAACGATATGGCGTCCGCAGCGACGTGGTATGGCTGACAGGATTCGAACCTGCGACCTTCAGAGTCGGAGTCTGACACTCTATCCAGCTGAGCTACAGCCACATATTGCATTTTCGGTTTACATTGGAAACAAAATATGGTATACTTCCAGGGTAAAGCCGGGAACCGGGGCGAAATCTTTCCTTTCCCTGAACCGCAAGGGGTATTATAACAAACTTTTTCCTCAAAGTAAATAGCTGTTTTGAAGTTTTTTGAAGTCCCTTAAATTAAATCAGGAGATGATTCAATGAGGATGATAAGTCTGGGCAAGACCGGGCTGCTGGTCACCTCCACTGCAATGGGCTGTCTGCCGGTGCAGCGCTGCGATGAGGACTACGCCGTAAAATTGCTCAGAGCCGCTTATGAGGGCGGCATCAATTACTTTGACACCGCCAACGCCTACACCGACAGCGAAAAGAAGATTGGGCTCGCTCTCAGCGACGTGCGGGATAAAATCATTATCTCCACCAAAAGCGCCGCTAAGGACAGGGAGGGCGTCCTGTCCCACATTGAAAACAGCCTGCGCATGATGAAGACCGATTACATCGACCTCTTCCAATTCCACCAGGTGACGGAGGTCCCGGACCCCAATGACCCCAATGGTGCCTTTGCCGGGGCTCTGGAGGCCAAAAGGCGGGGCTGGATAGGCCATATCGGCGTCACCTCCCACCGGGTGAACGTGGCCGAAGACTGCATAGCTTCCGGCCTTTTCGAGACCTTGCAGTTCCCCTTCAGCTACATATCCAGCGACAGGGACCTGGCCCTGGCGGACAAATGCCGGGAGGCAGACATGGGCTACATCGCCATGAAGGGTCTGGCCGGAGGCATGCTCACCAACGCCCGGGCCTGCCACGCCTTTATGAAGAGCCATGACAATGTGGTGCCCATATGGGGCATCCAGAAAATGGAGGAGCTGGAGCAGTGGCTGAGCCTTGCCCGGGAGGACCCGGACATGGACGAGGAGCTCGCCGCCTTTATCCGCAGGGAGAGACAGGAGCTCTCCGGCAGCTTCTGCCGCAGCTGCGGCTATTGCATGCCCTGCCCCGCCGGTATAGAGATATACAACTGCGCGCGCATGAACATGCTGCTGCGCCGCTCCCCCTGGCAGCAGTACATGACTGACCAGTGGAGAGAAAAAATGGAGAAGATTAACGACTGCATTGGCTGCCGCAGCTGCGCCTCCCGCTGCCCCTATCAGCTGGACACCCCCAATCTTCTCAAATACATGTTGAAGGATTACAGAGAATTCTATGAAGCACATAAAGACCTGCTATAAACTGATATGCGCCCTGCTTTGCGCCGCCATGGCCCTGCCCCTTGCCGCCTGCGGCGAGACAAAGGAAAGTCAGAGAGAGATCTTCGCCATGGATACAGTGATGACCCTCACCGCCTACGGCAAGAACCGTGAAGCCGGACTGGACGCCGCCCAGAGCGTCATCCACTCCATGGACTCCATTTTGGACCCGGAGCTGGACACCAGCATTACCTACGCCATAAACAACGCCCAGGGCGCCAACGTGTCCATCACGGCCCAGGTGGCCAAGATGCTCAGCACCGCAAAGGATGTTTATGACAAATCCGGCGGCGCCCTGGACCTGAGCCTCTATCCGGTCATCAAACGCTGGGGCTTTGTGGACGGCCACTACTACGTCCCCACCGACCAGGAGATCTCCCAGGACCTGGCTTTGAAAGCCTTTGACAAGATGTCCCTTACCAGCTTCCCCAGCTCAGGTTCCTACGCCGTGTCCTTCCCCGCCGGGACCCAGATCAGCTTCGCCTCCGTGGGTAAGGGCTGTGCCGCCGAAAACGCCATCGACGCCATGCGCCAGGCCGGAGTCACCAGCGGGATAGTTTCCCTGGGCGGCAACGTGCAGACCCTGGGCCAAAAGCCCAACGGGGACAACTGGAACATCGCCATACAGGACCCCAATAACACCAGCAGCTTCCTGGGCGTCATCAGCGTGGGAGAAGCCGCCGTTGTCACCAGCGGTACCTATCAGCGCTACTTTACCAGCGAGGGCAAGACCTACCATCACCTGATAAACCCCAAGACCGGCTATCCCGTGAGCAATTCCCTGCTGTCCGTCACCATCATCTGTGACGACGGCACCCTGGCCGACTGCCTGTCCACCGCCATGTTCGTCCTGGGCCAGACCAGTGCCCTGAACTACTGGCGCAATTACGGCGGCTTTGAAATGATAATGGTCAACAGCTCCAACGAAATAATCTGCACCAGCGGACTTATCGAGGAGTTCACCCTGGCCAACAAGAGCTATACCCTGACCTTTACCGAATAAATATGGCCGACTTAAATACCCCGGTTAGATACCTGAAAGGCATAGGAGAGAAAAAGGCGCTGGCCCTGAACAAGCTGGGCGTCTTTTCTCTCTATGACCTTATTTCTTTTTTCCCCAGAAAATATGAGGACAGAAGCCGTATTTGCCCCATTGCCGCCGCCCCTGAGGGGGAGGGCGTATGCATCCGGGCCATGGTGGCTGATGTCCCCAGGCTCAGCCGCATACGCCTGGGCATGGACCTGGTGAAGCTCAGAGCCGTGGATGACAGCGGTTCGGTTGACATAACATTCTTCAATCAGAGCTACGCCAAGGACAATCTGCACCGGGGCGAGAGCTACAATTTCTTCGGCCGGATGGAGTTCAAGGGCGGGCGGCGCTGCATGGCAAACCCTGTCTACGAGCCCGTTGAACGGGCCGGCCAGGTGACCGGGCGCATAGTCCCGGTATACCGCCTCAGCTCCGGGCTGAACCAGCGCAGTATCATGCAGGCAGTGCGCCAGGGGCTGGACTGCTGTCTGGAGACTCTGCCGGACGCATTGCCGGAGGACGTGCGGCGGCGCTGCCGTCTGGCCCAGGTCCGCTATGCCTATGAGAACATACATTTTCCGCCGGATTTTGAGGCTCTGGAGCTGGCCCGGCGGCGGCTCATCTTTGAGGAGCTTTTTGTCCTCTCCTGCGCTCTTGGCAGCATGCACCGCCAGCGCAGCCGGGATGAGGGCATCAGGCTCCGCCCAGTAGACATGGATAGGTTCTGGGCTTCCCTGCCCTTCCGCCCTACCCAGGCCCAGCTCAGGGCCGTAGGCCAGGCGGCGGAGGACATGTGTTCCGGGGCAGTGATGAACCGCCTTATCCAGGGAGATGTGGGCAGCGGCAAGACTCTGGCGGCGGCGGCGCTGATATGGCTCTGCGCCGAAAACGGGTATATGAGCGCCTTCATGGCCCCGACGGAAATACTGGCCCAGCAGCATTACGACACTCTCAGCTCCATGCTCTCCCCCTTTGGCCTCAGGGTGGGGAAGCTCACCGGCTCAATGGGGGCCAGGGAAAAACGGCTGATAAAGGCTCAGCTGCAGAAGGGTGAGCTGGACCTTATCATAGGCACCCACGCCCTGTTCAGCCAGGACGTGGAATACAGCAAGCTGGCCCTGGTCGTCACCGACGAACAGCACCGCTTTGGCGTCAACCAGCGTTCCGCTTTGATAAGCAAGGGCGGCAGGCCCCACGTTCTGGTCATGTCCGCCACGCCTATCCCCCGCACCCTCGCCCTGATAATCTATGGTGATCTGGACATCTCCGTCATCGACCAGCTTCCCCCAGGCCGCCAGAAGGTGGACACCTTTGCCGTGGACGAGAGCTACAGGGCCAGGCTCAACGGCTTTATACGCAAGCAGGTCCAGGAGGGCCGGCAGGTCTTCGTGGTCTGCCCCATGGTGGAGGAAAATGAGGAACTGAACATAAAGCTCAAATCCGCCCAGGAACATGCCGCCCAGCTCTCCGCCCTGTTCCCCGATATGAAAGTGGCATGCATCCACGGCAAAATGAAGGCCAAGGACAAGGATGACACCATGTCCGCCTTTGTCGCCGGGGATATACAGATACTTGTGGCCACCACAGTGATAGAAGTAGGAGTGGACGTGCCCAACGCCTCTCTTATGATAGTGGAAAACGCCGACAGATTCGGCCTCAGCCAGCTCCACCAGCTGAGAGGCCGGGTGGGCCGGGGACAGCATAAGAGCTACTGCATCCTGGTCTCCGACAACGACAGCCCGGAAGTCAAGTCCCGGCTGAACATAATGTGCAAAACCGGCGACGGCTTCAAAATCTCCGAGGAGGACCTGCGTCTGAGAGGGCCGGGAGACTTCTTCGGCTCAAGACAGCACGGCCTGCCGGAAATGCACGTGGCTGACCTGGGCGCCGATGTGAACGTCCTGCAGCAGGCCCAGGAGGAGAGCCGCCGTCTGCTGGAGTCAGACCCCGGACTTCAGCTTCCGGAGCACAGGATTCTGAGAGACAAGGTGGAGCAGCTGTATAAAGCCAACAGCGCCGGATTTAATTAAATTATGTAAACAACATTATGTAAGTATTATTATGTTATTATTGTTATGTAAATAGAATTATGTAAATGGGAAATTTGTCTTTTTTTCTTTTTATTGCAGCTATTGTCGCCGCCATTTCCTCCGGCAGCATAGACCGGGCCGCAAAAGCCGAAGGCCAGCTCAAAAGATTGATCCTTATAATTTCCCTTGCGGTCGTATGTATCCTGCTGCTGCCCCTTATTTTTCAGCTTCTGTGAATTCGCGCCGCATATTCGTCTCCGGGCCGCATGCCCGGCCTCGGGCTGCATAATTAGTACCCGGGCCGCATATCCGGTCTCAGGCCGCATGCTCGGCCCCGGGCTGCATATCCGGCCTCGTGGCTTATGCTCTTCCACGAAAAAACAGCCGTCCCAAAAGAGACGGCTGTTTTTGTTATGTCAACTTGTTTTGTCCCGGCATCAAAGTTTTGAGCTAAAGGATATGGCCGGGGTCAGTATACTTATGTCAACCAGAATTGCCGGAGATAGTTTGAATTATGTCTACCTATAAGCTTGGGGATTTCATAATTATGTCAACCTGATGCAGAGAGCGCCCCGGGCTTTGGGCCCAGGCCGGGCCGGGACTCCGGCTCAGCAGCATATGAAGCGCCAGCCGCACAGGGGGCCCAGGCAGAAATTCAAAGCGCACATGGTCATGCACAGGTTGCCGGGGCTGACGCCGGTGGTATAGGTGGTGGTATAGTTGTCGTAGAAATCACCGCCGCCTCTCAGCTGTTCCAGCAGCCGGCGGTATTCCAGGTTATCCGGCTCCATCTCCACGGCGCACTTGGCGTTTTCCAAAGCGGAGACCTTATTGCCCAGATACATATTGGCCGCTGCCGTGAGAAAATACCAGCGGGCGTCTCTCTGCTGGGCGGGAACGCCGGACAGGGCGTTGAGGGCCTCTCTGTACATACCGTTGCGGATGTAGTTTCTGGCGGCAGTATATTCGCTGCGCTCGCTCTGGCGGCTCTGGCTGCCGCTCCAGCCGTTCCAGCCGCCCCAGCTGCTCCATCCGCTGTAGCCGCCTCCGCCGTAGCCGCCGAAGGGGCCATAGCCCGTCTGGCTCTGTCCGCCGCCGGGGCTGTAGGGGTCCTGCTGAGCTCCGCCGTTTTTTATCTGGTCATAGGCGGCGTTTATCTCGTTCATCTTCTCGGCGGCATGGGGGTCGCCGGGATTCAGGTCGGGATGATACTTCTTCGTGAGCTCTCTGTATGCTTTTTTTATCTCTTCATCGCTGGCCCCTGGGGAAACTCCCAGTACCTTGTACGGATCCTGATACATTTAGGATTCCTTTCTTTTGCCGTATTTGCGGTTGAAAGCGGACCACAGTCCGACACAGAGTATATTTTTCAAAAGCCCCACATCTTCCACCAGGGGCAGCTTGTCAAAATAGAAGACGCACTCACCCAGCTGCATCTTCAGTATATCCCTGAAACGCTGCTCGTTATCCTCCAGGCCGTAATAGCGCCGCAGGGGATTATAGCGGTTCCTGAGAGCGTCGGCGTCCAGGTCCATGCAGGCGTCCAGGAGGTAGATGAAGCGGCCCAGGGCAGAGGCCATGGAGCGCAGGGTATCCGCCCAGCGGTCTTCCCTGTAGACGAATATCTCGCCCATCATCTCCCCGAAGCAGGAGGCGGCGGCGTCCGGCTCCTCCAGCTTCTGTTTTTCCATATCGTGAAGCCGGTCCATTGACTGAGCTATGACCCGGCACTGGCGGGGGTATGCCTCCTCCACCTTGTCATAGGCGGCTTTCAGGCACTTTGCCTCAAACAGGGCCCCGATGTTTCCGTCGTCCTCCCAGTCGTCCAGACATTTCAGATAGGCCAGGGCCAGATTCATATCCGCCGCATAGTCGCTCACCAGGCTGCAGGCCCAGCTTTGAGGGCTCTTGGGATGTCTGGGACATGTATTCTCTCCCCGCTCCTCCTCCGGCTCATACAGAGACGAGAGCAGCAGGATGAGGAAACTCACGTCATAGTTTATTGTAAGTCTGGAAAACTGGCCGTGTCTTTTTTTCAGGCTGCGGCACAGTCCGCAGTAGCAGCTTTTATATCGCTTGTACTGCTGCTCATTCAGGGCGGACAGGTCCGCCGTAAGGTATCCGAACATGGCCCTCAGCTTTTCCCTGTAAAGGAGCTGCCGCAGCGGCGGCAGACGATCTTGATCTTCCCGTGGCCCCGGGGCACCCGGAGAGTGGTTTTGCAGGAGGGGCAGACAAAGAACTTGTAATCCTTGCGCTGTATCCAGCGCTCGTGGTGGACCCTCCACCAGGCTGTCAGCTTGTAGCGCAGGCGCTGGAATTTGCCGTTCTCCTCACGGCGCCTGTAAAGGTTGCGGGAGAGCATGCGGAAATAAGCGTAGCCCAGAAGGACTATGACCACCGGATAGAGATATGGCCCTGCGCTGTCGTTAAAAATGCCGGCGATCAGCAGGAGCAGGATATCAACTATAAGGATGAAGAGATTCAATTGGTCATTGCCGTTGCGCCCGGACATGAAACGGG
>DVHY01000092.1 GCA_018711755.1 Candidatus Limivicinus faecipullorum
CATTTTACCACGAAAAAAGTAGACACCCACACTTTTGTGAGTGTCTACTTTCATTTTACAGGTGCAGGCTTTTTCGGAAAGCCCGGGGTCTTTTTCTTCCCGGCCCGACGCCGGGGAAGTTCGAATATGACAGGCAAAGCAAGCCCGAGAGCTGTCAGCTCAGGTTGCCGGTGGCGTACATGGCAGCGGTTAGGGCCACCACCGGGGCCGTCTCGCAGCGGAGGATACGCTCTCCCATGGAGCAGATGTGCAGGCCCACTATCTTCGCCAGCTCCGCCTCAAAGGGCTGGAAGCCCCCCTCGGGGCCGGTGACTATGGCGGCGGTCTTTATATCCCGGTTCCCGTCCAGCACTTCGCTGAGAGCCTCCCGCTCCCCGGTCTCGTACATGAACAGGCCCAGGTCCTTTTTGTTTGCGATATTGAGCATATCGGCAAAGTCCCCCGCCCAGCTCACCTGGGGTATGATGCCCCGGCCGGACTGCTTGGCGGCCTCCTCGGCTATGCGCTGCCAGCGCTCCAGCTTTTTCTCCGGGGTCTCCGGCTTTGCCACGCAGCGGCTGGAATTAAAAAAGCCTATCTCAAAGGCTCCGGCCTCCACGCACTTCTGGATTATATAGTCGGTCTTGTCCCCCTTGGGCAGGCCGCAGAGCACCGTCACCTTCACTGTGGGCTCGGCAGGGCAGGGCACTACCTCGATGACCTCCGCCTCGGCCTGCTCCTTGTCCGCCTTCACCAGGCGGCACTTGTAGTCGGTGCCTTCGCCGTCGCATATTATCATGTCCTCGCCGGGGCGCAGCCGCAGCACCCGCAGGTGCTCCGCGTCCCGTCCCCTTATGACGGCCATGCCGCCCATGATGTTGGTGCCGGCCATAAAAAATCTAGGCATTATACCACCCCGGTTTTATTTTCTTCTTTGATTATTGCATAATCCCCACATTTTTTCAAGTGTCATCATACAATGGAGCGTAAAACTTTAGCCCAGAGAGGTGAACCGCATTGACCGACAAAGAGATACAGCAAAGGCTCAAAAACTTCGACGGCGTCTGGAAACGGGTGCAGAAGAGCAAAAAGCTCCCGGGCAGCGCAAAGCTGATGCCCGGCAAAGGCCCGAAAAGCCGGGCAGTCCGCTTCGGCGGCGGCTGAAGCGCGTCGCTGCAAACGACAAATATCCCGGGTACTTTCCCCGGGATATTTTGGTCATAAAAGCCTCGCAGAGTTTTTTCGCCACAGCGAAAAAATAATTTAAATCGTTTTCCGCAGCGACATGTGCGTTGCGGAAAACACTTCTCACGGAGCGAAGCATCAACTCTTACTCAAATCCGGAGCCCAACACAGTGGGTCCGGATTTGAAAGGAGCCGCAACGGAATGGATGAGCAGCACGGCCAAATGCATTATTTGCCGCTGCTGCGAAGAATATGGAGTTTGCGGCGACGCAGCGCAGTGCAATCCCCCTTGTCCAAGAAGGCAAAGCCTTCTTGGACAAAGACACTGTCAGTAGGCCACGCCCCAGTAGATCATGGTCTTGGCAGGCTTGCCGCAGCAGGCGCAGACCTCGTCCAGCTTCTCCTGCTGGAAGGGGATGCAGCGGGAGGACATGCCCGCCTTCTCCTTCATGTCCAGCTCGCACTGGAGATCCCCGCACCACATGGTCTTGATGAAGCCGCCGTTGGTCTCCTGCAGCTCCTTGGCCTCATCTATGGAGTGGGCCACATAGGTGTGCTCCTCCAGGTTCTTTTTGGCCTTGTCGTAGAGGCCCTGCTGCACTGCCTCCAATATCTCCGGCAGGCGCTGTGTCACTTCCTCCAGCTTCACGGATATCTTCTCACCGTTATCCCGGCGCACAGCCATGCACACGCCGTTTTCGATGTCCTTGGGCCCCAGCTCCACCCGGACAGGCACGCCCTTCATCTCATACTGGGCGCACTTCCAGCCCAGGCTGTTGTCGCTGAGATCTATCTTTGCCCGGATGCCTGCGGCCTTGATGGTCTCATACAGGGCCTGGGCCTTTTCGGTGACGCCCTCCTTGTGCTGGGCCACCGGCACCACCACCACCTGGATGGGGGCGATGCGGGGAGGCAGCACCAGGCCGTTGTTGTCCCCGTGGGTCATGATGATGCCGCCGATGATGCGGGTGGACATGCCCCAGGAGGTCTGCATGGGGTACTTCTGCTTGTTGTCCTTGTCGGTGAAGGTGATGTCGAACTGCTTTGCAAAGCCGTCCCCGAAGAAGTGGCTGGTGCCGGACTGGAGGGCCTTCTTGTCGTGCATCATGCACTCGATGGTATAGGTGTTCTCAGCCCCGGCAAACTTCTCCTTGTCGGTCTTGTTGCCCTTTATAACGGGCATGGCCAGGTAGTTTTCACACACGTCCGCATAGACCTCCAGCTGGTGGAGAGTCTCCGCCCGGGCTTCCTCCTCGGTGGCGTGGAGAGTATGGCCCTCCTGCCAGAGGAACTCCCTGCCCCGCAGGAAGGGGCGGGTGGTCTTCTCCCAGCGCAGCACGCTGCACCACTGGTTATAGAGCATGGGCAGGTCCCGCCAGGAATGGACTATATGGCTCCAATGGTCGCAGAAAAGGGTCTCGCTGGTGGGGCGCACGCACAGCCGCTCAGGCAGCTCCTCGCTGCCGCCCATGGTGACCCAGGCGCACTCCGGGGCAAAGCCCTCCACATGGTCCTTCTCCTTCTGCAGCAGGCTCTCGGGGATGAGCATGGGCATGGACACGTTCTCGTGCCCGTCCCGCTTGAACATCCCGTCCAGAATCTGCTGGATGTTCTCCCATATGGCATAGCCGTAGGGGCGCATGATGAAGCAGCCCTTTATCCCGGAATAGTCCACCAGTTCCGCCTTAAGGCACACGTCGGTGAACCACTGGGCAAAGTCCACCTCCATATCGGTTATCTGTTCAACTTTCTTTTCTTTAGCCATGGTTTTTACCTCTCTTTTCGCCAGGGCCCTTGCCCCGTCGTATTTGCGGCAGGCCGCAGTTAATCATTTTAACTTCCAGTCCCGGCCTTGTCAATAGCGGCAGGCAAAATCCCCCTCGCCCGGCCGCCCTCCCTACCCTTGGCGCCCCGCCTCTCCCTCCGGCCAGGCCGGCCTTTTCCCCCACAATGGCGGAATATAAGCTGAATCTCCGCCGGATTTGCTGCCCTTCGACAAAAGTTCCCTGTTTTTTTCTTGACCTAAGGCCCCACAGCCGCTATAATAT
Source organism: Candidatus Limivicinus faecipullorum (assembly GCA_018711755.1). Lineage (GTDB taxonomy): Bacteria > Bacillota > Clostridia > Oscillospirales > Oscillospiraceae > Limivicinus > Limivicinus faecipullorum. The sequence goes on from DVHY01000092.1 coordinate 3,213, forward strand.
CTATGATTGTGAACACCTTTGGAGGTGAATATTATTAACAAGCAAAAGTTTCTTGCCGAGCTGGGCAGGCTGCTGACCTTCATGTATGAGGAGGACAGGCAGACCGCCCTGGCCATGTACAGCAAGATGTTCGACGATGCTGTAGAGGAGCAGGCCCTGCTCCAGTTCCTGGTGTCCCCCACCAGGCAGGCCGTCGTCCTGGCCCGCTCCTATGACGCCAAGGAGCGCAAGCTCCAGGTACATACCCAGTCCCGGGAAGAGGAGCCGGACTACAGCGATTACAACGGCCAGTTCCCCCCCTTCATCCTGGCTATAGACGATCTGCAGCAGTCCGCCGCTGCCCAGGGTATTTTCGCCCCCTCCCAGGATGTCCCCGCTGTAGACGAAAACCAGTTCTCCCTCTTTGACGATCTCTCCGCCCCGGCGGAGGAACCGGGCTATGCCCAGCCTCAGCCCGAGGTCCAGCCGCTCTCCCACTATCCCGCCGGAGAGGAGGACGCCGCCCCCGCCGGCGACCCGGTCTCTGAGTTTGCCGACGCCGTGGACGCCTTCCTGGCGGACTTCTCCATTGCCGGAGGCGAGCTGATACACAGTCACGGCGACAAGGAGGAGCCCCGGGAGGAGGAGCCGCCTCAGGCGGAGGAGATCCCCACGGAGGCGGAGGAGGACCAGCAGCCCTTCCATCTGGAGGACTTCGCCCACGCCCAGGAGCCCGCGGAAGAGGAGCCTGAGGAAGAGGAGCCTGAGGAAGAGGAGCGCCCCGAAGACGGGGAGATGGTCTCCGTCAGGGAAGAGGTCTTTCTCCAGGCCGAGGAGGACCTGGCTCCCGCCACGGTGCGCAAGGCCAGGGTCTTCCCCCTCATCCTCTATATCATCCTGTCTATCCCCATCACCCTTCTGGGGGTGGTGCTGCTGCTCATCCCCACCCTGCTCAGTCTGAGCTTTGCGGTGACTTTCGTATCCGCCGGAGTGCTGGTGCTCACCGGAGCCTTTGCGGGCTTCTCCATCTTCGCCGACCTTATGGTCATCCTGGGCCTTTCCCTGGTGCTGCTGGCCGTCGGCCTGCTGTTCACCTGGCTCTTTATCTGGTTTATCGGCGGAGCCATTGCCGGGCTCATCCGGGGAGTTATCAGGCTCGGCGGCAAATGGTGCTATAAGGAGGTGGCTGTCCAGTGAAAAGCGGATGGAAAATAATTCTCCTGGTGGTGCTCATAGCCATTTTGCTGGGAGCCGTTTGCATGGGCGTGGGTATGATGACCGGCGCGGACTTTACCCGTATCTGGTCCACTTTGGACGACAAATACCACGTGGACATGTACTATCAGTATTTTATGGAAGTCTGGTCCCTGCTCCAGGCGGAGCTCTTGTAAGAGCAAAAGCCTCAGGCGGGTCCTGCATGAAACGGCAGGACCCGCCTGAGTTTTCTTTTTGTTTGCTTTCCGTCCCTTTGTTCCCTTTAAAACTGTTGCTAAAGGCGGGGATTTGGCGTATAATGTGTTGTCAACGCTTCTTGGGAGTGACTTGCTATGAGAGAGTTTCTGAAAAAATATTCCGCCCCGGCCCTGATGTTTCTCATCGTGGCCGCCGTTTGTCTCATGTTCAGCTGCCGCAAAAGCGGCATGTTCATCGACGAGATATATACCTACGGCCTCTCCAACAGCAGCTACGCCGCCTATATCACCGACGTGAAGGGGGGCAGCGCCCTGGGCCAAATCATCACCAGGGAGGAGCTTTTCGACTATGTGGCCGTCACCGACGGCGAGGGCTTTGACTTTGGCTCGGTGTACTACAACCAGACCCAGGACGTTCACCCGCCCCTCTATTACTGGCTGTTCAACATGGTCTCCTCCCTCTTCCCCAACACCTTCAGCAAGTGGACTGGCCTGGGGCTGGACTTCGTGATATACATGCTCACCCTGCTGTGCCTCTACAAGCTGCTGATGCGGCTCTTTTCCAGCCGGGATATCGCCTCGGCGGGAGTGATACTCTACGGGCTGTGCCTGCTGGGCATGTCTACCATGCTGATGATTCGCATGTATGTGCTGCTGACTCTCCTGTCGGTGCTGCTGGCATACCTGGTGGTCCGGCTGATGGAGCGGTTCAATCCCCGGCTCTGCCCCCTCATCGCCCTGTGCATCCTGGCCGGGCTCATGACCCAGTACTACTTCGTGTTCTATGCCTTCTTCCTCTGCGCCGCCTATGTGCTCTATGCCCTGATAAAAAAGCAGTACAAGGCCCTGCTGTGGTTTATACCCTGGGCCCTGGCGGGAGCCCTCTGCCTGCTGCTGGTCTTTCCCCAGTGCATCGACCAGCTCTTTGCGGACAAGCTGGTCTCCGGCGGCAACGCCATGGAGAACCTGGGGGACGTCTCCCAGTACCCCCAGCGGCTGATGTATTACTTCGCCGAGACCCGCCACGGATTGAAGGCCGCCATATATGTGACCATTATCGTCCTTATCGCCCTGGCCCTGCTGTTTAAAAACTTCCGCTCCGGGGCAAAGGAGGGCAAGCTCTGCTTTGAAGCTCTGGTCGTCGTCCTCCCCGCCTTTGTGGTCTTTCCGGTGGTGGCTATCATTTCCCCGGTAATGGACCAGAGATATATATACAACATCGTCCCCTTCTTTGTGGCGGCGGTGTGCCTGCTGCTGCACTGGGTGGAGATAAGCCTTCCGTCTCTGAAGCGGCCGTTTGTCTGGAAAAAGGCGGCGCTGCTGCTCATCTGCACCCTGGCCCTGTGGGAGGCCCGCTGCGCTCCGCCCCAGTACCTCTACCCGGAGTACGCCGGGTATGACGCCCTGGTGGAGCAGCACGCCCAGGAGCCCTGCGTCTACTTTACCGACGACTACTTTGCCCCCATCACCCAGGACCTCTTGCAGCTGATGCATTTTGAGGACTTTTACGTCACCAACGACCAGGGCTATGAGCACATGCTGGATTACCTGGGGGACAGCGGCAGCTTCGTGGCCTATATAGACATCAGCGAATACTGGTCCAGCGGCTACAAGCCGGAGGAGATACTCTCCGGCATCGCCGCCCTGACCGATTACGACAGTGCGGAGCTGCTGTACCAGAACGGGCTCTCCGCCACCTATGTTATCTCAAAGTGAGGAATCCGTATGCTTTCTGTTATTCTCCCCTCCTATAACGAGGAAAAAATGATCTCCATAGCGGCGGAGCGCCTTGCCGCCATCCTTGAAGGCGCTGGTATCGACTATGAACTGCTTTTCGTGGACGACGGCTCCAAGGACTCCACCTGGCAGATGATAGAGCGCTCCGCCGAAAACAACAGCCATGTGGTGGGCATACACTTCAGCCGGAACTTTGGCAAGGAATCGGCCATGTTCGCCGGGCTGGAAAAGGCCCGGGGCGACTGCTGCGCCGTCATTGACTGCGACCTGCAGCATCCCCCCGAGAAGCTGGTGGAGATGTACCGGCTCTGGGAACAGGGCTACGAGGTGGTGGAAGGCATCAAAGAGGACAGAGGCGAGGAGAGCGGCTTCCACCGCTTTGCCGCCAACAGCTTCTACGGCCTTATCAGCAGGGCCACCGGCATGGACATGTCCTCATCCTCGGACTTCAAGCTCCTGGACCGGAAAGTGGTGGACACCCTCAACGCCATGCCGGAGAGGAACGTCTTCTTCCGGGCCCTGTCCTACTGGGTGGGCTACAGGCAGGCCAGCGTCAGCTATAAAGTTCAGGAGCGCACCGCCGGGGAGAGCAAGTGGTCCACCCGCTCCCTCATAAAGTACGCTCTCACCAACATCTCCTCCTTCTCCTCCGCTCCCCTGCACATCGTCACGGCGCTGGGCTTTATAATGCTGGCCGTGGCGGTGGTGCTGGGCGTGACCGCTCTGGTGCAGAAGATATGCGGCGTGGCCCTGGGGGGCTTTACCACGGTGATACTGCTGCTGCTGTTTTCCAGCAGCCTTATAATGATAAGCCTGGGCATCATCGGCTACTACATTGCCCGCATCTATGACGAGATAAAGGGCCGCCCCCGCTACATCATTTCCAAGACCTGCGGAGAAAGTGAGAATAAGGCATGACAGATAAAATAAGAGAGCTGTGCGTCAAATACCGGGAGATAATCGTCTACCTGATAGTGGGCGTGCTCACCACCATTTTCTCCTGGCTGGCCTGCTGGGTGGCCAAGTTCTTCCTGGACCCCACGGACACCATGCAGAACAACATCATAAACACCATCGGCTGGGTGGCCGGCGTCTGCTTTGCCTACCCCCTGAACCGCAAGTGGGTCTTCCGCAGCGTGAACCCTCACATCTTCAAGGAATTCTTTGAGTTTGCCGCCTCCCGGCTCTCCACCTGGGCCCTGGAGCTTGTCATCATGATGGTGACGGTGAACCTGCTGCACATGAGCTACTGGATAGCCAAGATATTCATAGCCGCCGTGCTGGTTACCATCCTCAACTATGTGTTCAGCAAGCTGCTGATATTCAGGAAGAAAAAGGATTGACCCCTGCTTTTACCGAAAAATTCAGGCTCCCGTGAAAATCA
>DVHY01000093.1 GCA_018711755.1 Candidatus Limivicinus faecipullorum
CTTCCCGAAATGTGCCAAAAGCTCCGGCGTGGAGAACAGGGGGCCATAAGCAAGGGTATAAAAACCGGGCCAGTTTACATACATGAACAAATGGTGGCACAGCATCAGAATGATGGCCAGGCACTTGAGTATGTTACTGTCTCTCTTAGTCATCGGCAGCCCCTTTCGGCTTACGGCAGGTAAAGAGTATCACCTGCCGCTCCCTGGCTATCTGTCTGAGAAGTTCCATGGCCTGCTCCAGCCTGGTCTCGTCCAGGTTCACCAGGGCGTCGTCTATTATCAAGGGGCAGTTCTCTCCCTCCGGCAAGGCCAGACGGCACACCGCCAGGCGCACCGCCAGGTACATCAGGTCCAGGGTGCCGGCGCTGAGATACTCCGAATCCCTGGCTATACTGTCATCGCTGGTGCGTGTGCGGGCGCTGAAGTCCCGGTTGATGAGCACATCCAGATAACGCCCGCCGGTGACGGCGGACATGTACTCCGCCGCCAGCTTCCCCAGCTCCGGGGAGAAGCGGCTCTGTATCTGGGTGTCCGCTTCTTTCAGTGTGTCCACCGCCAGACTTATGGCCTCGTATTCCCCGGTTATGGCCTCATATTCCTCCTGCATGCTGCTCAGAGAGCTGGACAGTACCAGAGGGTCTCCCATAGCCGCCAAGCGGCCGTTTATCTCCGCTATCTGCTGGCTCAGCCGCTGAGCCCCTGCTCTGGCGGAGGCCAGCTCCCGGCTGAGCCGGGCGGCCTCGGAATTGCCGCCGGTAAAGTCCAGCTCCGCCATGGCGCTCTCCTCCAGCCCCCGCTGGAGCTCCCGGGCGTTCTCGTAGGCCAGGCGGCAGCGCTTTTCCTCCCGGTCTGCCTCCTCCACCGCCTGAGCCAGGCGGCGGTGCTCCTCCAGGGCCTCTTTCAGCTCCCCGGAGCCGCTCACATGGTATTTGTTGTATATCTCCCGCCGCCGTTCCGCCGCCCGGTTCACCGCCTGGCGGGCCTTGCTGTAGCCCATGAGCAGGTAGACCGCCACGGCGCAGAATACTGCGGCGCCGATTATCACGAATATGCTGTTCACTGCGGTATACGCCGCCGCAGCCGCTATCGCCAGGACAAAAAACACCACCGCCAGCAATGCGCTGGGCTTTTTGGAGGCCGCCTCCTTCAGCGTCTTCAGCTCCTCCATGTCCCGCTGTACCTGAGCTTCCGTCTCGCCGGGGCTTTGCAGGCCGAAGCGGCTGCTGCGCATCTCCTCCCGCCGCCGGGACAGTTCCTCCATGGCGGCGTCGTGGGCGCGGCTGCATTTATCCGTTTCCGCCCTGCCGGCGCTGAGCCGGTCCAGAGCCTCTCTGCGCTGCCGCTTGCGGCTCTCAGTGACCTGCTGCTCCAGGCGGCGGCACTCCTCCCCGGCCTGCTCCAGACGGCTCTCCAGGCTCTCTATATCCTGGACGGAACCCTCCATCAGCTCCAGCCTCCGCTGGGTCTCGTCCATCTTGCCCTCCAGCTCCGGCAGCAGCCCCCGGCGGTTATATCTCCGCTTGCGCTGCCACTGGCGCAGCCTCTCGTCGGCCTCGCTGTAGGAGGTCTGCTCCTCTCCCGTGGAGACTATGGAGCTTATCCTCTTCTCCAGCTCCGGGCTGCCGGTGACGGCCACGGCCCCCTGGCCTATATAGGCGCTGCGGCGGAAGACCTCCTTGGACACCCCGGTGAGCAGCTCGCCGGCATTGGAGCCGTTGAGCCCCTCCACCGGCACACTGCTGCCGGTATAGGTGGCGGAAAACTCCCGCATGGGTGCGTTCTTCTGGCGGGTGCTGCGGGTAATGGTGATGTCGCAGCCCCCGGCACTCAGCTCCATGCTCCCCTCCATGGGTGCCCCGGACCAGGGGGCGTAGCGCAGCTTGTCCGGCAGATAGCCCGCCTTGGCCCGCTCCGCCGTATCCACCCCGTAGAGCATCGCCCGGATAAAGGCGCACCAGGTGGATTTGCCGCTTTCATTGGGGGCGTATATCACGTTCAGGCCGGGATGGAGGCTGAGGCTCTCATTCTCCAGCTTCCCGAAAGAGGCCGTCATCTTATTGATCCTCATGTCTCGCCACCTCCTCCCCGTTGTCCAGAGCCGCCAGGCCCCAGCGGGCTGCCTGCTCTATGACTATACGCTGCTCGTCGGTTTTGGCCTCGTCGTATCTCTTTTTCAGTTTCTCCAGGAACAGTCCCCGGAGAGTATCGTCTCCGGCACGTTCCCATACGCTGCGGCGCAGGCGGGTCTCGTCCCTCAGCTGCAGCTGGAAAAACATCTCGGACAAGGCAGAATACAGCTGCCGCAGGTCCGGGCTTTGCTCCGTCTCCCCAGTGAGTATTATGCGGTAAATGTCCTTTACTGTCTCGTCCGGCAGCTGGGTATGCACCGCCAGCAGAGCATCGGAGCCGGTGATATCCACGTTCAGAAGCTCATAACGGCGCTGGGCTATGGTGCGAGTCTCCAGCTTGCAGTCTCCGTCTCCCAGCTCCAGTATGCTGACGGTTTTCTCCCCGGCTTCGTCAAAGCCCCTGCCCTCCGGACAGCCGGGCCAGGAATACCAGGTGTCCCCGATCTTCTCAAGGCCGCTGGCCTTATGTATATGTCCCAGGGCCACATAGTCCATGCCGCTGTCCCTTAGCTCTTCAAGACTTATGGGGTTATAAGGTGAATCCGCCATCCCCAGTTCGCCGTGAATACACAGGATGTTCAGCACACCCTCCTGTCTCTCGGCCCGGAAATTCCGGAGCATCGGGCCGCTGTGCTTGTCGGTAAAAGCAGCGCCATAGACCCGAAGCCCCAGTTCCGGCAGCTCCACGGACTCTATCTCCGGCTTGGTAAATATGTGGACATTCTCCGGCAGTTTCAGCCGGGCATAGGGGCACTTGGGAGAATACCAGTCGTGGTTGCCGGGAGAGATGAACACCGGCATCTCCAGCTGCCCCAGGCAACGGGCCAGCTCCTCTCCCGTCTCGTAATATGTGTTGCCGCTGTCCAGCAGATCCCCAGCCAGGAGAACTATGTCCACTTTCTCCTCCCTGGCCAGGATGCCGAGAGCACTAAGTAGCTGCCGCTGCTCTCCACGGCGTATGGCCGCCTTCCCCGCCGTAAGGCCCTGAAAGGGAGAGTCCAAATGCAGGTCGGCGCTGTGGAGTATCTTTATTTTGCTCATGTCAGCCTTATTCCCTCCGCTCTCAAACATTTGCCGGTGTCGGCGTCTATCTCGAATATGCAGCCCTCCAGCTTGGCCGGGCCTTTTGCCGACTCATAGCGCCTGGGCGGGTCGCCCATGAATTTGCCTATGCTCTGTTCCGGGTCTATGCCCAGGACGGAATGTACCGCCCCGGTCATGCCCAGATCGCTTATATAGCCGGTGCCCTTGGGCAATACGCAGGCGTCGGAGGTCTGGACATGGGTATGGGTACCCCACACCGCGCTGGCCCTGCCGTCCAGCAGGTAGCCCATGGCCCGCTTTTCGCTGCTGCCCTCGGCGTGGAAATCCACCAGGATCACCTTCTCCTTTATCTCCTCCATATAGCCGTCGGCTATGACGAAAGGATTGTCGGTGTTGCTGTCCAGAGTAAAACGGCCCATAAGGTTCAGCACGCACACGTCCCCAAAGGATGTGGAGTACACCCCTATGCCCCGGCCGGGACACTGGGGTCCGAAGTTCGCCGGGCGCAGTATCCGGCTGCGCTCGGCCAGATAGGGCTGCAGCTCGGTCCTGGTCCAGGTGTGGTTGCCCAGGGTTATCACGTCTGCGCCTGCCCTGAATATGGCGTCGGCCTGCTTTGGCGTCACTCCCACCACATTGGCGTTTTCGCCGTTGACTACGGTGAAATCTATATCCTTTTCCCTTTTGAAATCTTTAAGTCTGTTTTCAAGAAACTTGAGGCCCGGCTCGCCGCACACGTCGCCTACCGCCAGTATCCTTACGTTCATTATTTTGCCTCCGCAGTAAGATTCTCTGGTTATTGTACCACAAATTACATA
>DVHY01000094.1 GCA_018711755.1 Candidatus Limivicinus faecipullorum
CTTCTACAACCATGAGCGCATCCAGCTCAAAACTGGAGAGGCGCCGCTGGCGCGACGCCTCTCCGCTTAAAACTTCATGCTTTCCTACATCGGTGCCTTTTTGTGCTGTCCGCACAATCTGGGGCGGTTCATCAGCCCCGGCTTTTATTTACTTTATTTCTCAAACAAACACATACTTCTTCAGCCGCTCCATGGCCTCCTCCGCCAGGGAGCGGGGCAGGGCAAAGTTCATGCGTATGGAGTCGGGGAACATGAAGTCCTCGCCGTTCTGCCAGATGACCCCCCGGCGCACTCCCCGCTCCTGAAGCCGGGATATGCTTATGCCCTGGCTGCGGCAGAAATCCCCGCAGTCCAGAAAGAGCATGTAGGTGCCCTGGGGGCGCATCACCTTCACGCCGGGGAAATTGTCCCGGATGAAGCCGCAGGCATAGTCCAGGTTGCCGTTTACCACCTGTATCATCTCCTCGGCCCAGGCCTCCCCTTCCGGGCTGAAGCCGCCGATAAGGGCGTGGACGGAGAGGACGTTGGGGTCGTTGTAGTGGCTGAGGCGGCTCTGCCTCAGCACCCGCTCCCGGAGATACTTGTTGTAGATTATATGGTAGGAGCCCACAAGCCCGGCCAGGGAGAAGGTCTTGCTGGGGGCGTAAAAGGCCACGGTGCGCTCCCTGGCGTCTTCGGATATGCTCTGGGTGGGGATGTGCTTATAGCCGGGCATGATGATGTCCGACCATATCTCGTCGGAGATGACCAGGCAGTTGTTGGCGGCATAGACCTCCATGGCCCGCTCTATCTCCCGGCGCTCCCAGACTCTGCCGCAGGGGTTGTGGGGGGAGCAGAAGATGGCCAGATGGATGTTATGCTCCTTTATCTTCCTGTCCATGTCCTCATAGTCCATGCGCCAGATGCCCTCCTCGTCCCGCTTCAGAGGGGAGTGGACGGCTATGCGGCCTGTGTCCTGGAAGGTGTGGGTAAAGCCCACGTAGGTGGGGGAATGGACCAGCACCTCCTCTCCGGGGGCGGTAAAGGCCTGGAGCGCGGAGCTGACGCCCCCCAGCACGCCGTTTTCGTATCCGATGTGTTCCGGCAGCAGGCCCTCCACGGAGTTTCGCCTCTGCTGCCAGCGGATGATGCTGTCGAAATATTCCTTGGGCAGGGGGAAGTAGCCGAAGTTGGGCATCTCCATACGCCGATATATGGCATCCATGACTGCCGGCGCCGCCTTGAAGCTCATGTCCGCTATCCACATGGGGATAGTGGAGAAGCCTTCGCCGACGCTTAAGCCTTTAAATGGTATTACATCCGCTGCGGTGGAGTCCCTGCCCCGCCGGTCCAGGACCGTGGTAAAATCGTATTTCATATGTTTTCCTTCTATAAATTGTATGTAGTATTGGGCCTGTCGTTATGACAGGCCCGTAAAGCGTCTTTTTCAGTTTAGGAAATCCCGCAGCTTCTTGGAGCGGCTGGGGTGGCGGAGCTTGCGCAGGGCCTTGGCCTCTATCTGGCGGATGCGCTCACGGGTGACGTTGAACTCCTTGCCCACCTCTTCCAGAGTGCGGGTGCGGCCGTCCACTATGCCGAAGCGCAGCTCCAGCACCTTTTTCTCTCTGGGTGCCAGGGTGTCCAGCACCTCTTCCAGCTGCTCGCGGAGCAGGGAGAAGCTGGCGGCCTCGGAGGGCTCGGAGGCGTCCTCGTCGGGGATGAAGTCCCCCAGATGGGAGTCCTCCTCCTCGCCTATGGGGGTCTCCAGGGACACGGGCTCCTGGGCGATCTTCAGGATGTCCCGGACCTTTTCCACGGGCATATCCATCTCCCTGGCTATCTCCTCGGCGGAGGGGTCGTGGCCCAGCTCCTGAAGCAGCTGCCGGGAGACCCGGATGGTCTTGTTGATAGTCTCCACCATGTGCACGGGGATGCGTATGGTGCGGGCCTGGTCGGCGATGGCCCGGGTGATGGCCTGGCGTATCCACCAGGTGGCGTAGGTGGAGAACTTGTAGCCCTTGGTGTAGTCGAACTTCTCAACTGCCTTTATGAGGCCCAGGTTTCCCTCCTGGATAAGGTCCAGGAAGAGCATGCCCCGGCCCACATAGCGCTTGGCGATGGACACCACCAGACGGAGGTTGGCCTCGGTCATGCGGTGCTTGGCCTCCTCGTCCCCCTGGGACATGCGGGTGGCCAGTTCTATCTCCTCGTCGGGGGAGAGCAGAGGCACCTTGCCTATCTCCTTGAGGTACATGCGCACCGGGTCGTCTGTGGAGAAGCTGTCCACCAGGGCGTCGGTGTCGTTTATCTCCTCTTCCGTGACCTCCTCGATGCTGGCCAGGTCCTCCACCTCCGGCAGCACGTCGTCGATGGGGGGCAGCAGGTCGGCCCCGGCGATGTCTATATCCACGCCGTTGGCTTCCAGAGCCTCGTAGAACTTGTCCACTACATCGCTGTCCAGGTTCAGCTCCTCGATGCACTCCAGTTCCTTGGCGGTGAGCTTGCCGGCCTTCTTGCCCTTTTCCAGCAGCTCATGGAGCTTGTCCTCCGGGTTCTTCACCGGCTCCTCGTTCTCTTTTTTCTTGCCGCTTTTCCGGCGGGTCTTGGTCTTGTCGGCCTGCTCGCTCTGGCCCTCATCCTCTTTCAAAAGCTGGTCTGCCATTTCATCCAGTTCCTTTTCGGTGTAAATATGTTCCTCAGCCATAGTATTATCCCTCATATCCTTTTTTCTCTCTGTATTTATTTGCCAGAGCCCGCAGGTCGGAGCTTTGGCTGCTCTCTTCCCGGCGCTCTTTGATTTTGTTTATGTAGTCGTGCAGGCTTTGCCGGCTGCGGCTGAGCAGCTCGGGCTTCTGCAGCAGGGACACCAGCAGGCTCATATCCTCGCCGCTGAGTTCCTCGCCCAGGGTGGCGGTGTTGACGGACTCCCCCCGGCGCAGCCTGTCCCGGATCGCCGAGTATATGCGGCCCAGGCTCTCCTGGGAGAAATCCTCCGTATCCGGCAGGCCCGGCTCGTCGATAAGGGAGGGCTCCAGATACAGGAGCCTTATCACGCCCTCCTCCGCCGCCGCCGAGGCCGGGTCCGAATAGCGCCCGGTCCGCCCGCCGCCGGGAGGCGCCCTGTCCACCCGGGTCTGTTCCCTCTCCTGGGCCTTTCTGGCGGAGGAGAGCAGGCGCTTGCGGCGGCGCTGGGCCTCGTCGGCCACCACGCTCTCCGGCACTCCCGCCATGGAGGCCACCCGCATGGCGTAGACCTGGCGCTCCACTGCGCCGGGGAGCCGGGCCACCAGCTCCGTGGCCTCCTTGAGAAAGGCCACCTTGTCCCCGTCGGAAGAGAGGTCGTATTTCTCCGTCACGGCCCGCAGCCGGTAATCTATCTGGTCTTCGGAGCCCTCCAGCAGTTTGCGGAAGGCCTCGGGGCCTTTGAGCTTGATGAACTCGTCCGGGTCTTTGGCCCCCTCCAGGCGCAGCACCTTCACTTTAAGGTCCAGTTTCTCCAGTATGCCGATGGCCCGCTGGGCGGCCTTGATGCCTGCGCCGTCGTTGTCATAGGCGATGACCACCTGGTCGGTGTAGCGGGAGATGAGCCGGGCCTGTTCCGGGGTCAGGGAGGTGCCAAGGGAGGCCACTGCCGAGTCGAAGCCCGCCTGGTGCAGGCTGGCTACGTCTATATTGCCCTCTGATAGGATTATATATCCGCATTTTGATTTTTTAGCCAGATTCAGGGCGAAAAGGTTGCGGCTTTTGTTGAATACAAGTGTTTCCGGGCTGTTCATATATTTTGGTTCACCATCGCCAAGTATACGCCCGGAGAAGCCTATCACGTTGCCCCGTACATCTATCACCGGGAACATGAGACGGTTGCGGAAGGTGTCGTACACTCCGCCGCTCTTCCCCCGGCGTACCAGCCCCGCTTCCGCCAGCTCCTGTTCCGTAAAGCCCTGAGACTTCATGGCCTCGGTGAGGCTGTCCCAGGTATCCGGGGCAAAGCCTATGCCGAAGTTCCGGGCCGTGGCGGGGCTGAGCTTTCTTTTCCGCATATAGTCGCAGGCGGCCTGGCCGGCGGGAGTGCTCAACTGCTCATAGAAGAAGCGGGCGGCGGCCTTGTTCAGCTCCAGCATCCTGGCCCTGCGGCGGCTCTCCCGGTCGTTGGTCTCCTCCGGCATAGGCATCCCCGCCCGCTTTGCCAGAAATTCCACCGCCTCCGGGAAGGAGAGGTTCTCTATCTCCATGACGAAGTTTATCACCCCGCCGCCCTTGCCGCAGCCGAAGCAGTGGTATATCTGCTTGTCGGGGGAGACGGAGAAGGAAGGGGTCTTCTCGCTGTGGAAGGGGCAGAGGCCGAAGAGGTTGGAGCCGCTCTTCTTGCTCAGCCGCACATAGGAGGACACCACCTCCACGATATCGTTGCGCTCGGTGAGCTCGTTTATGAAATTTTCGGGAAAGGCCAAGTGATCACCTTCCGTTCAGGGGGATTGGGGGCTATTTCACCGTCCAGGCGAAGGGGATGAACAGCTCCCCGTATTTCTCCATGGCGTAGCCGTCGGTCATGCCGGAGATATAGTCGCAGGCGGCCCGCTCCACGCCCTCGTTTTCAATGATGCCGCAAAAGTCCTCCGGCAGGGCCTCCGGGTGCTTCACATAGTACTCGTAGAGCCGCCCCAGTATACCCTCCACCTTGCTCTCCTCCCCCTTGGCCAGGGGATTGGTGTACACGTCGGAGTACATGTAGCTGTGGAAGAAATCGAAGACCTCCTGCATTTTCGGGGACATCTGCAATTTGCCCCCGGCGCTGTTTTCTATCAGGTCGGTGAGCAGGGAATTTATCCGCTCGCTGTTGCGCTCGCCGCAGTTTTCACGGATAAACGCCGGGACTTCCTCCGCTTTGATTATCCCGGCTCTTATGGAGTCGTCCAGATCGTGGTTTATGTAGGCTATCCTGTCGCACAGCCGCACGGCCACGGCCTCGGGGCTGTCGCCGTCCTGGCCGTGGGTGTGGTGGAGAATGCCCATGCGGGTCTCATAGCAGAGGTTTAGGCCCCGGCCGTCCCGCTCCAGGATGTCCACCACCCGAAGGCTCTGTTCATAGTGCTTGAAGCCCCCGGGGTATATGGCGTTGAGGGCCCGTTCCCCGGCGTGGCCGAAGGGGGTGTGGCCCAGGTCATGGCCCAGGGCGGCGGCCTCCGCCAGATCCTCGTTGAGTTTCAGGGCCCTGGCCACGGTGCGGGCCAGGCGGCTGACCTCCAGGGTGTGGGTGAGGCGGGTGCGGTAATGGTCCCCCTCGGGCTGGAGGAAGACCTGGGTCTTATGCTTGAGGCGGCGGAAGGACTTGGAGTGGGTTATCCGGTCGATATCCCGCTGGAAGCAGGTGCGGATGCTGCACTCCGGCTCCGGGCTCAGACGGCCCCTGGAATCGCGGGACAGTATGCCGTAGGGCCCGATGATGAACTCCTCGGCTCTTTCTCTCTCCTCACGGGGACAGGACATGGCGCTCACCTGCTTTCTGAAATTTTCCGCCGGGGCAAAGAAAAGCCAACGGAAGAAATTTTCTTCCGTTAGCTATATACGACCTTTATTTTTATTTCCCTTTATTTTTTTAAAAAATTTTTTGCCTCCTCCAAGGGGGCGGGGAGGCCCGGGGAAGCCTCAGCGTATTTTCACGGCCCGGCAGCTCTCCCCGGCGGCTCTGGGGCGCACCGCCCCGCAGCTCACATCGAAGATGCGCTCCGAGAGCGCCGCGAAATTCTCCTTGGGTACCAGGACCTTTATGGTCACGTCCTGGGCGTATTCCATGTCCTGGACTATGGCCCCCAGGGCCATAAGCTCTCCCTTCAGCCTTTCCGCCATGGCGTAGGAGCAGGGGATCTCCGCCGCGGTCCAGGGCCGGACCACCGAGATGCCGGCGGCGTCCAGGGCGTCCTTGGCGCTTCTGGTGTAGGCCCGGAGCAGCCCGCCGGCCCCCAGCAGCACCCCGCCGAAGTAGCGGGTCACCACGCACACCAGGTTGCATACGCCCTCCCGGCGGAAGACCTCCAGCATGGGTATGCCGGCGGTGCCCTGAGGCTCCCCGTCGTCGCTGTAGCGTTCGGGGCCGCCGCGGAGGATATAGCACCAGCAGTTGTGCCTTGCGTCGTAGTATTCCTTTTTCATGGCGGCGATGAAGTCCCGGGCCTGCTCCTCGTTTTCTACAGGGCGCACATGGCCCAGGAAGCGGGAGCGTTTTTCCGTGAATTCAGCCTCGCCGGGTCCGGCGGGGATGTAGAACTCTTCCATTATTCCCAGTCCTCCCTGGGCTCGGTGTAGCCGGGGATGTAGGCTTTCAGGCGCCCGAAGAGCTCCGGGGCTACGGTGACTTCCGCCTCGATGCCCTCCTCGGTGTATTCCATGCTGTGTATGACCGCCTCCCGGTTCAGGGCGTCCAGCAGGGCGGAGGCGGAGTAGGGCAGGCGGACGCTCACCCGGCGCTTGCCCCGGTCCAGCATTTTGGAGAGCTTGTCCACCAGCTCGGCAGCGCCCTCCCCGCTTTTGGCGGAGATGCACACCACATCCTCCCCGTGGGGCAGGATGCCCATGTAGGCGTCGCACTTGTTGAAGACCCGGAGGCATGGTGTGGCCTGGGCGCCCAGCTGGGCTATCAGCTGGTCCACTACCCGGGCCTGCTCCTGCCATTCGGGGTTGGAGATATCTATCACGTGCAGCAGCACGTCGGCATAGCTCAGCTCCTCCAGGGTGGCCTTGAAGGCCTCGATAAGATGGGTGGGGAGCTTTCGGATAAAGCCCACGGTGTCGGAGAGCAGGACCTCCTGGGTCTCATCGATCCTGAAGCGGCGGGTGGTGGTATCCAGGGTATCGAAGAGCCGGTCGTTGGCGGGAATGTCCGAGCCGGTGAGGCAGTTTAAAAGGGTGGACTTGCCGGCGTTGGTGTAGCCCACCAGGGCCACCACGGGCATGGCGTTCTTCTCCCGTTTCCGCCGCTGGGTGCTGCGCACCTTGCGCACGGCGGCCAGCTCCTCCTCCAGCTTCTGTATCTTCCGGCGGATGTGCCGCCGGTCGGTCTCCAGCTGGGTCTCGCCGGGGCCGCGGGTGCCTATGGGGGAGGAGCCGCCGGAGGCGGTCTGCCTGACCAGGTGGCTCCACATGCCGGTGAGCCGGGGCAGCAGATACTTGTATTGAGCCAGCTCCACCTGGAGCTGGCCCTCTCTTGTCCTGGCCCGCTGGGCGAAGATATCCAGGATAAGGCCGGAGCGGTCCAGCACCTTAACTCCCAGCTCCTCCCCCAGCACCCGCATCTGGGAGGGGGAGAGCTCGTTGTCAAAGACTGCCAGGTCACATTCGTTGGCCTGGATGAGCTCCTTGAGCTCCTTGACTTTGCCGTCGCCCAAAAAGCTCCGGGGCTCGGGGCTGGGGCGGCTCTGTATGAGCATGGCCACGGCCTGGCCCCCGGCGGTCTCCACCAGGGCGGCCAGCTCCTCCATGGAGACCTCCGTGGAACGCTCGTGTTCATCCATGCTGGCGGCGGAGAGCCCGGCCAGCACGGCCCGTTCTTTCTTTATCTGGGTGTTTTCCATATTGTTATGCTGCGCCTTTCTCGCCCCTCTGGGGCAGACTGGGTGTTTCTACCGGGGGCACCGGGTCGTTGCCCGCCCCGTACCGCCATATGCGGCAGACTGCGGCGATGAACTCTTCGTCGCTCATATCCCCGCCGCAGCTGAAGCTGAGGAGCACCTGCCTGGGCAGCTCCAGCTCCTCGCCCTCTTCCAGGGCGGCCTGGAGGCGGGAGACCGTGGAGAAATAGGACGAGGGCAGTACCAGCGTCTGGGCGTAGCGGGTCTCCCCCTGTCTCATGAGCATGAATTTATTCAGATAGTAGGAAGAAGCCTGGGGGCTCACGCCCTGGGCGAAGGCGGCGTGGGGGATCAGCTGCAGGCTGTATATCTTGCTGAGGGTCTCATGGCTGCAAAGCTCCGCCATCACCGTAAGAGCCTTTGACTCGTCCCCGTTGGAGGGCAGGTACTGAAACTCCACATAGGCGTTTTCCTGGAGCTGTCCCTCCCCGTCCAGGATGACCCGGTGGGTGGTCTTTTTCAGGGTCAGGGGCTTGTAGGGGCTGCGGCTCTCGGTAAAGATGGCCTGAGGCAGAAAGCCTGCGCCAAAGAGGGCGAGGGTCTCGCTGTGGCTCAGCTCCTGTTCAAAGAGATCCCCGGAGACTCCCGGGTCGGACATGTTGAAGGAGACGATCTCGTTCCATATATAGCTCTCCGGAGAGGCGCTGCTGAACACCGGGGCGGTGGTGGGCTCCGGCGTGGGGGCGGCGTCCACCTGGGGCATTTCCCAGGGGCCGGTGTCGCCGCAGCCGGAGAGCAGACAGACTGCCAGCAGCAGCGGTATAATCGTCTTTTTCATACTTACCTCGTAAAAGAAGTTTGATTATTAAATGATTATACCCCATTTTTTCTCCTCAGGCAATATCAAATAAACAGCCGCCTGCGGCGCTTGCGGCGCATGAAATCCCCCTTGGCCTCCACCAGGATGATGTCGCTGCCTATGCGCTGGATGCAGCTCCAGGGCAGCACATAGTCGTCTTCCCTGCCCAGCAGGCCCAGCATTTTGGCCCGGCCGGGGGTCACCAGGGAGATTATCCGCCCGTCGCTGTCGTCGAATTCCAGGTCGCACACGTAGCCCAGGCGCAGCCCGGTGTGTATGTCTATCACTTCTCTGTAGCGCAGGTCGGAAAAATAGCAGAGCATAAAGCCTCCCCCCTCATATGAAAGTATATAAAGGAGAAGGCTTGTATTATGAGCGGAAAATTGGCGCCGGGGCTCAGGGCTGCCCCTTTGCCTTGGGGATGGAGATAGTGAGGATGAGGGAGTCCTCCGTCTCCTCCCGGCGGACCCCGGCGTCTATGCCCCCCTGCTTCATCAGGTCTATGCTCCGGGACAGGGTGTTGAGGAAGACCCGCACGTCCTTGAGGATAAAGGTGCGCCGGCCCTCCGGCTTTTCCTGCTCCGTCTCCTCCGCCGGCCGGGAGAGCAGGGCGTCTATGTAGGCGTCGGCGGCGGCCACGTTCAGGCCGTTGTCCACAATGTACATCAGGGCCTCTCTCTGCTGCTCCGGCTCCGGCAGGCGCAGAAGGGCCCGGCCGTGGCGCTCGCTGAGACCGTTTTCCCTAAGGGCGTCCAGCACGTCCTGGGGCAGCTTGAGAAGGCGCAGCTTGTTGGCCACGGCGCTCTGGGACTTGCCTATGCGCCGGGCAGCCTCCTCCTGGCTCATGCCGAACATGCGTATGAGCTGGTTGATGCCGTTGGCCTCCTCTATGAAGTCCAGGTCCCGGCGCTGGAGGTTCTCCACCAGGGCGATGAGACTGGCGTCCTCCATGTTCACATCCAGCAGTATGCAGGGCACCTCCCTGAGCCCCGCCAGCTTGGCGGCCCTCAGCCGCCGCTCCCCCGCCACCAGCTCGTAGCGGCTGCCCCTTATCCTGACGGAGAGAGGGTTGAGTATGCCGTAATCCTTTATGCTCCGGCTCAGCTCCTCCAGAGACTCGTCGTCAAAGAGTTTTCGGGGCTGGACAGGACTGGGACAGATGTCCTCGGTGCTGAGATAAACGATGCCGCCCCGGCGCAGGGCGGGCCGGCTGCGTAAAGCCTGCATGGCCATGCCTCCTTATCTTGTGGTCTGTAAGGCAAGCATACACTGGATATAGTGCGAAAGCAGGGGAAAAAAGAGGGGGAGGGAGCAGCGGCGCAAGTTTTTTTGCCGGAGCCGGGAGACAAAAAGCTCCGGCTTGAGAAGGGGCGAAAGGCATCTCAAGCCGGGCGTTCAGTCCTTGGGGGAATATAGCTCTTCGCAGAGAGCCTGCCACCGGGCCTCGTCCACGGAGAGGCCGGCTTCAAGCTCAAAATTTACCTCCAGCCAGTCCGCCAGCCGGGCGGTGGCCTTGGACGCTCCGGAACTGTTCAGATGGTTGCTGTCGAAAAAGTCCAGGTCTCCGTCAAAGCCCGCCTGGTCATAGATTTGGTTGAAGTCCAGCAGCGGTATATCCTGCTCCAGGGCGAACTGGTGGAGGCTTTTATATATCCCTGCGTCCAGGCCCGCATCCTCATAGGGGGCGATGATAAAGGCCAGCCGGGCGCCGTGCTCCTCTGCCAGGGCCTTCATATCCAGCAGAATGGAGATGTTCTCCCGGGGGATGGGCCGGGCCTCCACCTGGGAATAGTCCAGGGCCCGGCTTTGGGAGGGCCTGGCGGGAGTGAGATATATATAGCCCTTGTAGCTGTCGGTGGAATTCCGGTAGGAAAAGTCCAGGTCCAGGGAGCTCAGCTCCTTCCAGCGGGAGTGGTATTTGAGAAAATTGAAATAATAGCTGCTCCGCTGGCCCCGGGGCACGAGCTCCTGTATCAGCTCTATCTTGTTGCGGGACCAGGGCAGCGGGTCCAGGCAGTCCCTGAAAACCGCCTCGGTGGCGGTGTCGGCCGTGGAGCAGGCCCCCAGCAGCTCCAGCACCATGAGCTTAGGGCTCTGGTGTTCCAGGCTCTCCTTCATATAGTAATAGGTGGCCAGGAGGGGCTGCTGCTGGGTGGCCAGCACATAGGAGTGGAGCCCGGAGTCCTTCCACAGCGCCAGGGGGCTCACGGTGCAGTACATGTGGCTGGTGCCGTAGAACATCACATCCATGCTGTCCTCCGGCTCGTTGTAGAAGCCCCGGACCCTGGTAAAGTAGTCGCAGGCGTATTTCCTGTCGAAAACCAGGGCCGCTGCCGTGAGCAGCAGGGCAGACAGCAGGAGGAAGGCCAGACAGCGAATAAGCTCCTTTTTTTTCATGGGCCTCCTCCTCTCAGAAATTCATATAGATGAACTGGGCGCTGTCATAACCCGGGCCGTAGATGCCGAATATCAGCACCGCAAACAGGCACAGCAGGTACAGGGCCCAGCGCAGGGGCAGCCTTTGCCGGGAGATGAGCTCTCTCAGGCTCTGCCTTTCCTGGATAAGGGAGACTGCCAGCAGCAGCGCCAGAGAGACAGCCAGGACCAGCATATCCGGCCGGTCCAGGCCCAGAGAGAAGAGAGCGCCGACCGGATGGGGCAGCCAGCTCCCCAGGAACATGGCGCGGGCCATGTGCATACCGGCCCTGAGGCCCGGGGCGCGGAAGAAGAGGAAGGCAAAGCTCACCAGCAAAAAGCAGAACAGCTGCCGCAGCAAAACCAGGGCACGGCTGTCCTGAGCCACGCCCAGGCGGCGGAGCAGTGCGGCCTTGGGCCTGCGGCTCAGGGCGCCGGTTACCTGATATACGCCGTGGAGCAGGCCCCAGAACAGGTAGTTCATACCGACGCCGTGCCAGATGCCGCTGAGGGCAAAGACAAGCAGGACATTGAGATATTTTCTGAACTGCCCTTTGCGGTTTCCGCCCAGGGGGATGTACACATAGTCCCGGAACCAGGAGCTGAGGGAGATATGCCAGCGCCGCCAGAATTCCTGTATGGACTGGGAGAAGAGGGGGCGGCGGAAATTGTCCGGCAGGGAGATGCCCAGCATGCCGGAAACGCCCCGGGAGATGTCCACACAGCCGGAGAAATCTGCATAGAGCTGAAAGGTATACAGGCACATGGCCAGAAAGACGGACAGCCCGGCGTAAGCCTCATAATTGTCGAAGACCTGATTCACCAGCAGCCCGGCCCGGTCGGCAATGACCAGCTTTTTGAAAAAGCCCCACAGCATCAGCTGAGCGCCGAATTTCAGCTGCCTGTAGTCCAGTCGGTGGGGGCTGCTGAGCTGGGGGGACAGCTGGGAATAGCGGCAGATGGGCCCCTGCATTATTATGGGGAAAAAGCTCATGTACAGGGCAAAGCTCCACAGGCGCCTTTCGCAGCGTATCTCTCCCCGGTATACATCAATAAGATAGGACAGGGCCTGAAGAGTGTAGAAGGAGATGCCCAGGGGCACCAGGAGCCTGGGCTGGGGCAGCTCCCGCCCCAGCACAAGACCCAGGAGGTTCAGGGAATAGGGCAGAAATTTCACACAGGCCAGCAGCCCCAGATTGAACAGCAGCACCAGCAGAAGGACAAACTTTTTCCTGCCGGTCCGGCCCTGGATAGCCCGGGCTCCGGCATAGCAGCTGAGTATGCTGGCGAGCAAAAACAGCAGATACCTTATATCGGCGTATATATAAAAGAAGAGGCTGGCGGCCAGAAGCCAGAAAGGCCGCAGCTTCAGCGGCAGGAGATAGTATACCGCCGCCGTCAGCAGCACAAAGGCCAGAAAGCCTAAAGAGATGATGTTCATATATCTCTCCCATACAGTGACATGAAAAACCCGCCGTCGGGCCGGAGAAAATGCAAGTATATGATAATTGAAGCCCCCGCCCCTGTCAAGCGGCGGCGAAAAAATTTAGTGATTTATCACGCTAATGTGTTGACAAATCCGGGCGCCGGTGCTATTATTGCTTCAACCCTTGATGGGAGAGAAAATGATGAGGTGATCTTGATGAAAAAGATTCTTGCGCTGGCGCTCATACTTCTTGTGGTCCTCAGCTGCGCTGCCTGCGGCAGCGGCGGGGAAAAGGACCTGCTGACGGAGATAAAGGAGCAGGGCTATATCGAGCTTTGCACCGAGCCCTATTTTGCCCCCAACGAATTCATCGACCCCACCAAGACCGGGGATGAGCAGTATGTGGGCATGGACATAGAGATAGCCAAGTACATTGCCGACAAGATAGGCGTGGAACTGCGTATAGTCCCCCTGGACTTCACCGCCGTGCTGGCGGGGATAGTGGACGGCAAATATGACATGGCCATCTCCGCCATTGCCTACTCCCCCACCCGGGCGGAGAACATGACCCTGTCCAACGTATACCAGACCTCCGACGGCTACGGCTTCATGGTCCGCGCCGAGGATGCGGACAAATACAACTCCATAGAGGACCTGAAGGATGCGGTGGTCATCACCCAGTCCGGCTCCGTGCAGGAGTCTCTGTACAACGAGAACGTGAAGGAGTGCAAGGAGTTCAAGCTGGTGGCCAACATGACCGACGGCTATCTGGCGGTGGCGGAGAACAAGGCGGACGTGTGCATCTGCTCCACCGAGTCGGCCCAGCTCTATGCCGAGGCCAACGGCGGTCTGTACATCCCGGAGTTCCGCTTTGATATAGACCCCAACATGAACGGCACCGTAGTGGCTCTGCCGCCTCAGGGCAGCGAGAGCCTGCTGGAAGTGGTGAACGAGGCCATAGCCGAGCTCACCGAGCAGGGCCTGATAGAGCAGTGGAATGAGGAGTACACCGCCTACGCCGCGGAGCTGGGCATCGAATAAGAGAGAAATTCTGACTGAGCAGTCAACGGGAGCTGGAACTGATGGATAAGATAATAGGCCTGCTGGAGAAATATTATCCGGTGTACCTGCAGGGCCTCTGGGGCACTCTGTGGATCTCGGCGGTGACGGTGCTTCTGGGCACGGTGCTGGGGGTACTGGTAGCGGTGCTGCGCATGAGCCGCTCGAAGGTGCTCAACGGCATAGCCGGGGCCTACATAGAAGTGCTGCGGGGCACGCCGATACTGCTGCAGCTGTACTTTTTCTGGATAGGGCTGCCCAAGCTCCTGCCCTTTATGGAGCTGAGCGACACCCAGTGCATAGTTGTGGCCCTGGTGATAAACGCCTCCGCCTATATCGCCGAGATAATCCGGGCGGGCATAGGGGCCGTGGACAAGGGCCAGTGGGAGGCGGCCCGGAGCATAGGCCTCACGGAGGCCCACATGATGACCCACGTCATCATGCCCCAGGCGGTGAAGAACATCCTCCCCGCTTTGTGCAACGAGTTCATAACCACGGTAAAGGGCACGTCCCTGGCCTCGGTGTTCTTTGTGGGCGAGCTGATGACCAGCTACCGCAGCGTCCAGGCGGCCACCTTCCTGGCCCTGGAGTCGCTGACCATAGTGGGCATCATATATTTCCTGCTGAACCTTATCCTGTCCCGGCTTCTGCGCCTGCTTGAAAGGAGGATGACTGCCAGTGACTGAGGAGATCATCCGAACTGAAAATCTGACCAAGAACTTCGGCAGCCTGGAGGTGCTCAAGGGCATCTCCACCACGGTGCGCCGGGGGGAAGTGGTGTCCATCATCGGCCCCTCCGGGGGCGGCAAGTCCACCTTTCTCCGCTGCCTGAACCTGCTGGAGGAGCCCAGCGGCGGCAAGGTATATTTCAAAGGCCGGGATATCACCGACAAGAAGCTGGACATATGCAAGTATCGCCGGAGCATGGGCATGGTGTTTCAGACCTTCAACGTCTTCCCCAACATGACGGTGCTGGACAATATCACCCTGGCCCCGGTGCTGGAGAAGAAGCTGCCCAAGGCCCAGGCCAGAGAGGAGGCCATGGCCCTGCTGCGCCGGGTGGGCCTGGAGGACAAGGCGGAGGAATATCCCCGGAAGCTCTCCGGGGGCCAGAAGCAGCGCCTGGCCATAGTCCGGGCCCTGGCCATGCAGCCGGAGGTCATGCTCTTTGACGAGCCCACCTCGGCCCTGGACCCGGAGATGGTGAAGGAAGTTCTGAACGTTATCACCGACCTGACGAGAAGCGGCATGACCATCCTCATCGTCACCCACGAGATGGCCTTTGCCCGGGAGGTCTCCGACCGGGTGCTGTTTATCTGCGACGGGGTGATAAAGGAGGAGGGCAGCCCCGACCAAATTTTCACCTGCCCCCACGACCCCAGTACCATTAAGTTCCTGAGTATGGTATTATAAAAGGAAGATAAAATTTTAAGGAGACGAAGCAATGACGCAAGTTGAACAGATAAAGGAGCTGGTGGCGAAAAACTCGGGGACCACCGTAGCTCTGGCAAAGGAGATATGGGGCTATGCGGAACTGAGCTATGAGGAGTTCAAGTCCTCGGCGGCCCTGATAGCCGCCCTGAGAGAGCAGGGCTTTGAGATAGAAGAGGGCATAGCCGGTATGCCCACGGCCTTCAAGGCCAGCTTCAAATGCGGCAGCGGCAAGCCGGTCATCGGCCTGCTGGCGGAGTATGACGCCCTCTCCGGCCTGAGCCAGAAGGCGGCCTGCCCCCGGCAGGAGGCCATAGAGCCCGGCGGCTCCGGCCACGGCTGCGGCCACAACCTTATAGGCGCCGGCTGCTATGCCGCCGCCGTAGCATTGAAGGAATACTTCACCGCCCATTCCATCGACGGCACCGTGGCCTTTTTCGGCTGCCCCGCCGAGGAGGGGGCCGGCTCCAAGCAGTTCATCGCCCGGGCGGGCTACTTTGACGACGTGGACTTCGCCTACACCTGGCATCCCGCCACGGTGAACGAGGTGGGCTCCAAGGGCAGCGTGGCCATCATGGGGGCAAACTTCATTTTCGACGGCGTGGCCGCCCATGCCGGCGGCGCTCCCCACCTGGGCCGCAGCGCCCTGGACGCGGTGGAGCTGATGAACGTGGGGGCAAACTATCTTAGGGAACACATGATAGACGCCGCCCGCATCCACTATGCCTATTCCGACCCCGGCGGCACCGCCCCCAACGTGGTGCAGAGCCATGCGGTGATAAAGTACGAGGTCAGGGCCCCCAAGGTGAACCAGGTCCAGGAGCTCTTCACCCGCCTGGTGGACGTGGCCAAGGGCGCGGCGTTGATGACCGGCACCAAGATGCAGTACGAGATAACCATGGCCTTCTCCGACTACGTGCCCAACCGCACCCTGGGCGTGCTGATGGACGAGTGCATGGATGAGCTGGGGGCGCCGGAGTGGACGGAGGAGGAATACGCCCTGGCCAGGGACTTCCTGCGCACCTATAACCGCTCCACCATGCTGGGCATAAGGGAGAGCTTGGAGGAGTATTTCACTCCCGACGAACTGGACAAGGCCCTGGAAAAGCCCCTGGACAGCGTCATCCACCCCTTCAACCCCCTGGAGACCGGCTACAGCTCCGGCTCCACCGACGTGGGCGACGTGGGCTACGCCACCCCCACCGTTATGATAAACGTGGCCACCGCCTGCCTGGGCAACGTGGGCCACTCCTGGCAGAACACCGCCTTCTCCTGCTCGGAGATAGGCATGAAGGGCATGCTGAGAGCGGCGGAGATGCTGTGCCTGGGGGCCCTGCGCACCCTGGAGCAGCCGGAGCTCATAGACAAGGCCAAGGAGGAGCTGAGGCGGAAGAACGGCGGGGCCTATTCCTGCCCCCTGCCGGATTACGTGACGCCGCCCATAGGCAAATATTAAAAGTTTCTGAAAGCTTTCACCCCGGGAAAGGCGAGATAAGTCTTGCCTTTTTCCCGGGGCTGTGCTATACTTCGCCAGGAATATATGGCTGCCACCGGGCAGCGGATGAAATCAGGCATCCGTTTGTACGTCGTTAGGTCCTTGAAGACGTACAGAGGGGTGCTTTTTTGGAGGAAATCATGGGCGGTACAAAGTCTGTTTTTCGCTATTTTACTAGAACCGAGGCTGCGCTTTGGTGCTTTTCCGTGCTGCTTATCAGTCTTGCCTTTATGGGTTTTGACGGTGAAAATTACCTCAGCCTCTGCGCTTCGCTGTTGGGGGTAACATCTCTTATACTTTGCGCCAAAGGAAACCCTGCGGGACAGCTTTTGATGGTGTTGTTCAGCATGCTGTACGGCTATATATCCTACAGCTTCGCATATTACGGGGAAATGCTCACCTATATGGGGATGACGGCGCCCATGGCGGTCGTTGCTTTTGTGTCCTGGTTCAGGAACCCATACAAAGGAAACCGGGCAGAGGTGAAGGTAAACAGGCTGGGCAGGCGGGATATGATTTTGATGCTGATTCTGGCGGTGCCGGTAACAGTGTTTTTTTATTTCGTTCTGGAGGCTTTCGGTACCGCCAATATCGTTCCCAGCACAGTCTCCGTTACCACCAGCTTTGTTGCCGTCTATCTGACATTTCGACGCAGCTGCTGGTTTGCCCTGGCCTACGCAGTGAACGACCTGGTGCTTGTGGTGCTGTGGAGCCTGGCCTCTCTGAAGGACAGCTCCTATGTCTCGGTGCTGGCCTGCTTTATAGTTTTCTTCCTCAACGACCTCTACGGCTTTTATAACTGGCAGAAGATGCAGAGACGCCAGGAAGTGGGCTGAAAGGCCCCGAATATATAATCGATAAACAAGCATCCCCCGGACCACAGAAAGTCCGGGGGATGTGAACATTTTATAGACTTTTGGGCCTGGGTCTTACTCCACGCTTATCATGTAGTAGTAGACCGGCTGGCCGCCGTTGACTATGCTGATGTCGGTGTCGGGGAAGCGGGCGGAGATGACTTCCGCCGCCCGGTTGGCGTCCTCTTCCACCACGTCGGCGCCGTAGTACACGGTGATGAACTCCGGCTCCAGCTTGTCGAAGGACTCCACCATGTCCGCCATGAGGCTGTCCACGTCGGGATAGCTGCCCAGCAGGGCGCCGTCCAGTAGCGCCAGGTGCTCGCCGGCCTTGATGGCGTGGCCGTCAAAATCGGAATCCCTGGCGGCGTAGGTGACCATGGCGGTGTGGACATTCCTGGCGGCCTCGCTCATGACCTCCACCAGGGCCTCCTGGCTCTCGTCGGGGTTGAAGTTCAGCAGGGCGGAAATGCCCTGGGGCACGGTCTTGGTGGGCATGACCACCACCTTTTTCTCGCTGAGGGGGATGCACTGTTCGGCGGCCATGATTATGTTCTTGTTGTTGGGGAAGACGAAGACGGTGGAGGCGGGGGTGCGGTTTATCTCCTTGAGGATGTCGTCGGTGGAGGGGTTCATGGTCTGGCCGCCGGTGACTATGCCGTCGGCTCCCAGCTCCCGGAACAGGTCCTCCATGCCCTTGCCCGCGCAGACGGTGACTATGCCGTATTCCTTTTCCGGCTCGGCCACGGCGCAGCCCTTTTCCAGCTCCTCTTCCACCTGCTCCAGGTCGTCGGTGCTCTGCACGTGCTTGCCGGCCAGCAGGTCCTCGTGCTGGGTGCGCATGTTCTCTATCTTGGCCAGCTCCAGCACGCCGAACTTCTGGGCCTCGTTCAGGGCGTTGCCGGGGATGTTGGTGTGTACATGGACCTTAAAGGCCTCGTCGTCCTCGCCGATGACCAGGCTGTCGCCTATGCTGTTGAGGTATTTGCGCAGGGGCTCCAGGTCCACGTCCGGCTCGTTCTTGCGCACGATGAACACGGTGTCGAAGGCGAAGGTGATGTCCTCGGTGCTGAAAACGTCGAAGGCGGTCTCCGGGGCCTCGGCCACCTTGGTGGCCTGGGCGGGGGCGGTCACTTCCCCTCTCAGGGAGGAGAGCATGGCCCCAAGGATGACGAGATAGCCCTTGCCGCCGGCGTCCACAACGCCGGCCTTTTTCAGCACGGGGTTGAGGTTGACGGTGTCCTCCAGGGCCTCTTCACCGGCCTTGATGGCACAGACCAGGCAGTTTTCCAGGCTGGCCCCGGCGGCGGCTGCCTCGGCAGCGGCGGAGGAGGCCAGGCGGGAGACGGTGAGTATGGTGCCCTCGGCAGGCTTCATAACGGCCTTGTAAGCGGCCTCCACGCCGTCGGCCATAGCGCCGGAGAACTCCACGGGCCCTGCGGTCTCGGTGCCTTTCAGGCGCCGGGCGATGCCCCGGAACAGCAGGGAGAGGATGACGCCGGAGTTGCCCCTGGCGCCCCGGAGCAGGGCGGAGGAGACACAGTCGGCGGCGGCGGCAATGGTCTCAAAATCCTTCTTGCGCAGCTCGGCGGCGGCCTTGTTCATGGTCAGGCCCATGTTGGTGCCGGTGTCTCCGTCGGGCACGGGAAAGACGTTCAGGTCGTTTATCATCTGGGTGTTGGCTGCAAGGGCCGCATCGGCGCAGAGAATCATCTCTTTGAACGCGGCGGCGTCTATATAATCTCTCAAGTAAAAAGCACCTCCGGTGGGATACCCTGTCAGGGGATTATCCGATGATAGTGTCAACGTATACATCCACCTTTTTCACGGGAACGCCGGTGGACTTGGACAGCTTGTAACTTACCTCGCTCATAATGCTGCGGGAGACGGCGCAGATGTTCACGCCGTGGTCAACGCCTATGTGCAGTTCCAGGGAGATGCTGCCGTCGTCGTTGAAGCTCACGTCCACGCCCTTGGACATGGACTCTCTCCGCAGAAGCTGCAAAGGGCCGCCCTCCTTGCTGCGCCCGGCCATGCCTTTGACGCCGAAGCAGCTGGTAGCCGCATCGCCGGCCAGATTCATGAATACCTCGCTGGTAATGCTGATATTGCCCATATCGTTGGTGATGTTCACCATTTACCTACAGCTCCTTTCTGCAAACTGTTATGTGTTCAAAACAGGGAAAATATCCCGGCTCAGGCCGCTGTGGCCGTAAAACCGAGAACACATTATAATACAAAATACCCGAAAGCACAAGGAGAAAATAAGAATTCTTCAAAATTTTAAAGCATTTGGCGCTAATCCCATAAACGGTGAAAGCCGGGCCGGGAATAGGGGCTCAAATTCAGCAGTTTTCTACAAGGCTTTTCTTAATATAACGTGTTTACAATTTGACATTTTAATGCTAAAATGATACTGCTTATGAGTGTGACCAAACATATTCATGGGCAATGTGCAATAATTTTATTATGGAGATGAAAATAGACATGCAGAGACACTTCAAGACGATGGACGGCAACACTGCAGCCGCCCACGTATCCTACGCATTCACCGAAGTCGCAGCTATCTACCCCATCACTCCCTCCAGCCCCATGGCCGACTATGTGGACCAGTGGTCCGCCGCCGGCCGGAAGAACATCTTCGGCTCCACCGTCAAGGTGCAGGAGATGCAGGCTGAGTCCGGCGCTGCCGGCGCTGTCCACGGCTCCCTGAATGCGGGCGCCCTGACCACCACCTACACCGCCTCCCAGGGTCTGCTGCTGATGATCCCCAATATGTACAAGATCGCAGGCGAGCTGCTGCCCGGCGTGTTCCACGTCAGCGCCCGTACCGTTGCCAGCCACACCCTGAACATCTTCGGCGATCACAGCGACGTTATGGCCTGCCGCCAGACCGGCTTTGCCATGCTGGCCGAGTCCAACGTCCAGGAGGTCATGGACCTGGCCCCCGTTGCCCACCTGGCAGCCATCAAGGGCCGCGTTCCCTTCCTGAACTTCTTCGACGGTTTCCGCACCTCCCACGAGCTGCAGAAGATCCAGGTCTGGGACTATGACGACCTGAAGGACATGGTGGATATGGACGCTGTCGAGGCTTTCCGTGCCCGTGCCCTGAACTCCCAGCACCCTGTGATGCGCGGCTCCCATGAAAACGGCGATATCTTCTTCCAGAACCGCGAGGCCTCCAACAAGTACTACGAGGCAGTCCCCGCCATCGTGGAAGAGTACATGGGCAAGATAAACGAAAAGCTGGGCACCAACTACCAGCTCTTCAACTACTACGGCGCCCCCGACGCCGACCGGGTCATCGTGGCCATGGGCTCCATCTGCGATGTGGCCGAGGAAGTCATCGACTACCTCACCGCCCATGGCGAGAAGGTGGGCCTGGTGAAGTGCCGTCTGTACCGCCCCTTCTGCCCGGACAAGCTCATCGCCGCCATCCCCGCCACCGCAAAGAAGATCGCCGTCCTTGACCGCACCAAGGAGCCCGGCGCCCAGGGCGAGCCTCTCTACCTGGATGTTGTCACCGCTCTGCGCAACGCCGGCATGAACGATGTCTCCGTCATCGGCGGCCGCTACGGTCTCGGCTCCAAGGATACTCCTCCTTCTTCCGTGTTCGCAGTGTACAACGAGTTGAAGAAGGCCGACGCAAAGCGCCAGTTCACCATCGGCATCGTGGACGATGTGACCAACATGTCCCTTGAGGAAGTCCCCGCCCCCAACACCGCAGCCGAAGGCACCATCGAGTGCAAGTTCTGGGGTCTGGGCGGCGACGGCACCGTGGGCGCCAACAAGAACTCCATCAAGATTATCGGCGACCACACCGACAAGTTCGTCCAGGCATACTTCCAGTATGACTCCAAGAAGACCGGCGGCGTGACCATCAGCCACCTGCGCTTCGGCGACAAGCCCATCAAGAGCCCCTACTATATAAACAAGGCCGACTTCGTGGCCTGCCATGTTCCCTCCTACATCACCAAGGGCTTCCCCATCGTCCGTGACGTGAAGCCCGGCGGAGTGTTCCTGGTCAACTGCCAGTGGAGCTTTGAGGAGCTGGAGCACCACCTGGATGCCGCTTCCAAGCGCTACATCGCCAAGAACAACATCCAGCTGTACATGATAAACGCCATCGACCTGGCCAAGAAGATAGGCATGGGCAAGCGCACCAACACCATCCTCCAGTCCGCCTTCTTCTCCCTGGCAAAGGTCATGCCCGAGGAAGAGGCCATCCAGTACATGAAGGATGCCGCCCTCCACTCCTACCTGAAGAAGGGCCAGGACGTGGTGGACATGAACTATGCCGCCATCGACGCCGGCGCCACCGCCTACGTGAAGGTGGACGTTCCCGCCGCCTGGGCAGAGGCTGAGGACACCAAGACCGCTGAGGTCAAGACCGGCCGTGAGAAGACCGTGAAGATGGTCTCCGCCATTCTGGACCCCGTGGACAAGATGGACGGCGATTCCCTGCCCGTCTCCGCCTTCGTGGACCATGCCGACGGCACCTTCGAGCTGGGCGCCTCCGCTTACGAGAAGCGGGGCATCGCCGTGTCCGTGCCCAAGTGGGACGCCGAGAAGTGCATCCAGTGCAACCGCTGCGCCTTCGTCTGCCCCCACGCCACCATCCGTCCCTTCGCTCTCACTGAGGAAGAGGCCGCTGCCGCGCCTGCCCAGGCCAAGATCGTCCCCATCAAGGTGGGCAAGGGCAAGGATACCTACAAGTTCTCCATGGCCGTGTCCACTCTGGACTGCATGGGCTGCGGCGTCTGCGTAGGCCAGTGCCCCGCTCACGCCATCGAGATGGTTCCCATGGAGAGCCAGATCGAGCAGCAGGAGGTCTTCGACTACATGGTGTCCAAGGTCTCCCAGAAGAAGGATATGTTCGTTCCCACCGATGTTAAGTTCAGCCAGTTCGCCCAGCCCTACCTGGAGTTCTCCGGCTCCTGCGCAGGCTGCGCCGAGACCAGCTATGCCCGCCTGATCACCCAGCTCTTCGGCGACCATATGATCATCTCCAACGCCACCGGCTGCTCCTCCATCTGGGGCGGTCCCGCCGCTACTTCCCCCTACACCGTGAACAAGGAAGGCAAGGGTCCCGCCTGGGCCAACTCCCTGTTCGAGGATAACGCCGAGCACGGTCTTGGCATATACCTGGGCCAGAAGAAGATCCGTGACGATGTGAAGCCCAGCGTGGAGTACATCGCCGCCAACACCTCCGATGAGGAGCTGAAGAAGGCCGCAGAGGATTACCTGGCTACCTATGACGACGGCAACGCCAACCAGGAGCCCAGCAAGCGGCTGGTAGCTCTCCTGGAGCAGAAGGGCGCCTGCTGCGACGCCGCAGCCCAGGTGCTGAAGAAGAAGGATTACCTGAACAAGAAGTCCTGCTGGATCTTCGGCGGCGACGGCTGGGCCTACGATATAGGCTACGGCGGCGTGGACCACGTCCTGGCCTCCGGCGAGGATGTGAACATCTTCGTGTTCAATACCGAGGTCTACTCCAACACCGGCGGACAGGCTTCCAAGGCCTCCAACATCGGCCAGGTGGCACAGTTTGCCGCAGCCGGTAAGGAGATCAAGTCCAAGTCCCTGGCCGAGATGGCCATGACCTACGGCTATGTGTACGTGGCCCAGATCGCCATGGGCGCCAACAGCGTCCAGACCCTGAAGGCCATTGCCGAGGCCGAGGCCCACAAGGGACCCTCCCTCATCATCGCCTACGCTCCCTGCGAGATGCACAGCATCAAGGGCGGCATGGAGAACTGCCAGAAGGAGATGGACAAGGCCGTCAAGTGCGGTTACTGGAACCTCTTCCGCTTCAACCCCGACGCCGAGAAGCCCTTCACTCTGGACAGCAAGGCTCCCGCCGGCGGCTACCAGGAGTTTTTGATGAACGAGGCCCGCTACAGCCGTCTGACCCGGGAGTTCCCCGAGCGTGCAGACCGTCTGTTTGCCGCTTCCGAGGCCAACGCCAAGGCCCGTTACGAGCACCTGATGAAGCTGGTCTCCCTCTACGAGTAAGACCGCAGACAAGGGCTCAGCAGCCTGAAACAGCATAAGAACAACAAGCATAAGAACAACAACAGCAGCGCCGGGCGTGAGCCCGGCGCTCAGACTGTCGAAAAACCATAAAATAAATGAAAAACAATAGAGCAGCGGGGGAGCGCGAGGGGGCAAGGCCCGCCTCGCATTTCAATAAGCCGCCACAGAAAAGCCTTGAAAATCAAGGCTTTTCGGGCGCAGCAGCATTTTGCCCTTGGCAAAATGCTTGGCGGGAGAAGCGCAGTCAAAAAAGTCTGTAAGGAC
>DVHY01000095.1 GCA_018711755.1 Candidatus Limivicinus faecipullorum
CGCGAAATAGAAAGCGCCGGAGCAAAGCGGACTTTGCTCCGACGCTGGTCGGAGTGGGGAGATTCGAACTCCCGGCCTCATGGACCCGAACCATGCGCGCTACCAACTGCGCTACACCCCGAAATCAGATATCAGATCATGCCGGCAGCATAGGTCAGAGCACACATGTGCCGCCGTAAAACTCTCTGCACAGCCATTACATTATAATTATCAATGCCGCCCTTGTCAAGAAGAAACTGTCTCATATATTTCCCGCACAGGGAATATACATATTTTCAGGGGGTGGCGCAATGCGGGAATTCAAGGTATATCTGGCCTCGGCTCTCTTCATATGTCTCACGGCAGTGAAGCTGTGCTTCCCCCAGCTCCCTTCCCAGCTGCGCCGGCAGGTCGGGGACCTGCTGTTCAGCGGCCGGGACTATGGACAGACCATACAGGCCATGGGCCGATCCCTGGCTCAGGGGAAGCTGGAGGAGCAGTTGGTCCAAGCCCTGGAATACATCGGTCCCGGGGACGGCGGCCGGCAGGAGGCTGTTCAGGTGGGCGAGACCTGGGATGTCCCCCTATCCGGCGGCGTGGCCCCGGAGGCGGCCGGGGCGGAGGACAACGCTTCCGGCTCTGCTTCCGGGCTTGAGCTCCCCCACAATGTCTCCTCCCAGGTCCCCGCCCTGCCCTTTGAATACGTCTCTCCTGCTCTGGGGAAAGTCTCATCCCGGTTCGGCTACAGGGAAGACCCCATGGAGGGAGAGGCCGCTTTCCATTACGGCGTTGACCTGGCCGCCGACAGCGGAGACAAGGTCCTGGCTTTTGCCCAAGGCGTAGTACTTGCCGCCGGGACGGACGAGGGCTACGGCAATTACTGCCTTATACAGCACCCTGAAGCATACGTCACTCTCTACGCCCACATGGAAGAGTGTCTGGTACAGGAGGAGCAGGAAGTGGAAAAAGGGCAGCTCATAGGCTATGTGGGGCAAAGCGGGAAAGCCACCGGCCCCCACCTGCATTTTGAACTGCTCTGCCAGGGGAGCTATCTGGACCCGGAGAATTATCTATGAGCAGAGAGCATTTCGGAATAAGCGCCGCCGCAATATTGCTGGCCGCTCTTATATATTTCGTCGCCGACGTGGACAAGATACTGGCCCTGCTGATACCGGCTCTTTTCCACGAGCTGGGCCACGTGTTCACCCTGCGGCTGCTCGGGCTGCGCATAAGCGGATTTCGCGCGGAGCTGAAAGGTCTGTGCATAGGCTACAGCGGCTACACCGGCGCTTTGGGCCATGCCCTGGCCGCCGCAGCCGGGCCTCTGTGGGGGCTGATATACGCAATGGCCGCCTCCCTTCTGGCTCAGCGCCTGGCATGCCAATGGCTGGAGCTCAGCGCAGGCGTCAGCCTGCTCCTGTCCCTGTTCAATCTTTTGCCGGCCCTGCCTCTGGACGGCGGGCGAATATTATATGCCCTCTCCTCCCCTTTCATGAGCGAGGCCTCCGCCAGGAGACTGGTGGATATCTCCAGCCTTGTTGTGGGGCTCATGCTTCTGGCCCTGGGCACTTACCTGATGCTGAGGGGATTTGGCGCCGCTATGGACCTGGCCGCAATATGGCTGCTGGCCTATACCGGCACGGAGCGCAGGGCCTTTCGTTCCCGTGAAATGATATGATAAGGAGAGGGCGTATACCGCCCTCTCCCGGTCTTATTTGTTTTTGTTTTACTGTGCGTCGATGTTTGCCAGAGCCTGCTCATTGCTGCCCAGGACGACCACCTTCAGAGGAGTGGTCTGGGCGGGCACGCTCTTGGTGGACTCGGCATAGAACACCAGCAGGTCCATATTTGCCAGTTCCGCCTCACAGGGCTGGCCATTCCGGTCCACAATCTCCACCTCGTCGCTCATGTTGAGCGCCAGGGTGTTGCCCAGGCCCGTCAGCAGCCCTTCCTCATCGGCTACAAAGGTATCGGCACAGGTGAAAACCGGGCTCTCCGCCTCAGGGTCCTCAATAATGATTATCTCCGCCTGGTACTGGGGAGGCATTATCAGGGGTGCGGGGGTGTAGGCCCCGGTGTAGACGGTGATCAGGTCTCCTGCCTCGATGTCGCTCACGGAGAGCTGATTGCCCTGGGCGTCAAACACCAGAGTGTCCTGGGTGGGTACAAAGTTTATGGTATTCTCATAGTTTTCCGCATCGTTAACATCTGTAGTCGTCTGGATGAACTCCTCCACCACATCGGTCACAGTCGCCTGATTTGCGATGTAGCTGGCCATGGGCTCCAGTTCCACGGAGTCTCCGCTCTCATCGGCGGGGGCTTCGGTCTCTGCGGGGCTCTCAGTGGCGGCGGGAGTTTCGGTCGGTGCGGGGGTCTCGGTGGGCTGAGCGGCGCTGCTGCCGCAGCCTGCGCAAAGCAGGGCCATGATCAAAAGAAACGCAATAACAGTCTTTTTCATTTTATTTTCCTTTTCCTTTTAAAATTCCCGTGTCTGTTGACTTGGTCTTTGCAGCGGGGGACGAGCTCATTTCCCTCCGGCTACGCATTATTAGACTACATACAGCCAATATTGTTTCCGTATAAATTGTAAAAAAACTGTGCATCTTTTGTGACGCACAGTTTTTCAATAGTCTTCCGGACCCGGGCTCAGCCCTTGTCGTAGGTCCTTATGGGTCTGCGCTTGTGCTCGCTGCCCCGGTGCATGCGCTCTATTATTGCCGCAGCTTTTTCGTTGGTGCTGCCGGTGAGCAGCAGCTCGTCCAGGTCGGCGTACTTAAAGCCCATCTCGTCCTCGTCGGTCTGCCCGTCGAAAAGCCCGGCGGAAGGGGCTTTGTCAAGGATGCAGGCCGGGGCGTCCAGATAGCGGAGGAATTCAAAGATCTCCTTCACCGTCAGGTCGCTGATGGGGTTAAAGTCATGGGCCCCGTCGCCCCATTTGGTGAAGTAGCCCACATAGGCCTCGCTGCGGTTGCCGGTGCCGGCCACCAGGCGGCCCTCACTGGCGGCTATTGCATAGAGGGTGGTCATGCGCAGGCGGGGAGCAATGTTCACATCCGCCATCTTGTTCACTTCGGTGGCGCTGGCCAGCTGGGAGAGCATGGCCTCCTTCACCGGGCTCAGGTCCACCACCCGGGTCTCGATATTAAACTGCTTTGCAAGGGTCTCGCCGTCCCTGGCGTCCAGCTCATAGTTCCTCTTGGAGGAGCAGGGCATGATAACGCCCACAGTGTCCTCGCAGGCGGCTTTGCAGATTATGCCCACCAGGGCGGAGTCCTTGCCGCCGCTGTTGCCGAACACTATGCCCTTTGCTCCGCTCTCCTTCAGAAGCTGTTTAACGAAGGCCACACGGCCTTCAAATTCCTTTTTATAGTCTCTCATTGCTCTCTCCTCTCTTCCGGGCAGGGCCCGGTCCAGAATTCAGCTCAGAACATCTCCACGTACTCATCCCGGCCCGCGCCCACGGAAACATACTTTATGGGGCAGCCCACGGCCTTCTCCAGATACCGGATATAGTTCAGGGCAGCCTGAGGCAGGTCCTCCACCTTGCGGCAGCCTGACACGTCGCCGAAGCCCTCCACATACTCTATGATGGGTTTTGCCCGTTCCAGCCTGTCGCCGGAGGGGAAGCTCTCCGTCCGCACCCCGTCCACATCGTAGGCCACGCACACAGGAATCTTATCCAGGTAGGACAGCACGTCCAGCTTGGTCAGGGCAATGGCGTCGGCCCCCTGGACCTGAACGCCGTAGCGGGAAGCGGGCACGTCAAAGGGGCCAACTCTCCTGGGCCTGCCCGTGGCGGCGCCGTACTCACCGCCGGCGGCTCTCAGCTTCTCGGCCTCCTCGCCGAACATCTCGGCGGTAAAGGGGCCCTCTCCCACGCAGGTGGAGTAGGCTTTCATAATGCCCACGGTGTTGTCCAGCTTTTTGCCCGGGATGCCCGCGCCGGTGGTGGCGTAGGAGGCCAGGGTCTGGGAAGAGGAGGTGTAGGGATAGATGCCGAAGTCGATGTCTCTCAGAGCGCCCAGCTGGGCCTCGAACATGATATTTTTGCCCTGGGCAACTGCCTGGTTGAGATATGCCACCACGTCGGTGACGTAGGGCAGTATCTTGCTGCCATAATTTCTGAGCCAATCCATTATTTCATCGGCCTTTATGGGCTCATGGCCATAGCCGGTGACGGTAATATTTTTCCACTCTACAATATCTTTCACCTTGCCTGCAAGGCTGTCCATATCGTAGAGGTCCTCCATGCGGATGCCCTTCTTGCTGTACTTGTCGGAATAGACGGGTGCGATGCCCCGGCGGGTGGAGCCGAACTTCTTGTCCGCCAGGCGCTCCTCCTCCATCACGTCCTGCATCCGGTGATAGGGCAGGCAGATTATGGCCTTCTCGCTTATCTTCAGGTTATCGGGAGTGATGGATATGCCCTTCTCGGTAAGGCGGCCTATCTCCCCCACCAGATGCTCGATGTCCACTACCATGCCGTTTCCCATGACGTTCACGGTGGTCTCCCTCAGTATGCCGGAGGGCAGCAGGTTCAATATGAAAGTGCCTTTGTCATTGACCACGGTATGTCCGGCGTTGTTGCCGCCCTGATAACGGCAGATCACGTCATAGTCGGAGCTCAGCAGGTCCACCATACGGCCCTTGCCTTCGTCTCCCCAGTTGATTCCAACAATTGCGCTCAGCATTTAGATTATCCCCTTTTATTATACATTTATATTTGTGCGGATCTTTTCTTCAAGGAACTCCCTGTTGTCATCCAGCAGCCTGCGTACCTGGGCCACGTAATCTTCGGTCTGCTCCACAGCCATGCCGGTAAAGCAGCTGTCGGCTATTATCTCATCCAGCTCGGCGCGGCTGAGAGCGAACACCGGGTCGGCGGCTATGCGGTCCAGCAGGTCATTGGAGGCCCCCTCCTGCTTTATGGCCTTGCCGGCAGCCACGGAGTGCTCCCGGATGGCCTCATGGAGAGTCTGACGGTCGCCGCCTTTTTTCACGCAGTACATGAGGATATTCTCCGTGGCGAAGAAGGGCAGCTCCTCGTTCCAGTGTCTTTGGATGACTTTGGGATAGACGGTGACGCCGCTTATCACATTTATATACAGGTTCAGTATGCCGTCCACCGCCAGGAAAGCCTCGGGTATGCTTATGCGGCGGTTGGCGGAGTCGTCCAGGGTGCGCTCCAGCCACTGGGTCCCGGCGGTCATGGCCGGGTTCATGGCGTCGGCAATGACGAACTTTGCCAGGGAGGCAATGCGCTCGCTGCGCATGGGATTGCGCTTGTAGGCCATGGCGGAGGAGCCCACCTGTCCGGCCTCAAAGGGCTCGTCGAACTCCTTGAGATGGGACAGGAGCCTGATATCCCCAGAGAATTTCTGAGCGCTCTGGGCAATGCCGGAGAGCACGGACAAGGTGAAATAGTCCACCTTCCGGGTATAGGTCTGGCCGCTGACGGCGTAGGCCCCGGTAAAGCCGGCCTTCTCCACCACCTTTTTCTCCAGGGCCTTCACCTTTTCCCCGTCGCCCCCGAAGAGCTCCAGGAAGCTGGCCCCGGTGCCGGTGGTGCCACGGCAGCCCAGGAGCTTGAGATTGCCAAGGCAGAAATCCAGCTGCTCCAGGTCCATCACCAGATCCTGAAGCCACAGGGTGGCCCGCTTGCCCACGGTGGTGGGCTGAGCGGCCTGGAAGTGGGTATAGGCCAGGGTGGGCAGGTCCTTGTATTTCTCCGCAAAATCGGCGGTGGCCTTTATGGCGTTGAGAAGCAGCCTGCGTATAAGCCGCAGGGCGTCCCTTTGAAGAATGAGGTCGGTATTGTCGCCCACGTAGCAGCTGGTGGCTCCCAGGTGGATGATGGGCTTTGCCTTGGGGCAGGCAAGAGCAAAGGTATAGATATGGGCCATGACGTCATGGCGCACCTCGGCCTCCCGTTTGCGGGCTGTCTCATAATCTATATCATACAGGTGGGAGCGCATCTCGTCAAGCTGTTCCTGGCTGATATCCAGCCCCAGCTCCTTTTCGCTCTCCGCCAGGATGAGCCAGAGCTTGCGCCAGGTGGAAAACTTCCTGTCGTCGGAGAATATCTCCTGCATCTCCCGGCTGGCGTAACGCTTGCACAGAGGATTATCATATCTGTCCTTCAATACCATGTCCTCCTTATTCTACCGTAACGGATTTTGCCAGATTCTTTGGCTTATCTATATCGCAGCCCTTGGCTTTGGCCACATAGTAGGCGAAAAGCTGAAGGGGGACGATCTCAGGGATGGGCATGAGCAGCTCGTCGGTCTCCGGCACCAGCAGCACCCGGTCAGCCTCGGCAAAGATGCGCCTCTGGCTCTCCCGGGCCAGGGCCAGCACCTGAGCGCCCCGGGCCTTCACTTCCTTCACGTTGCTTATGAGCTTGTCGAAAAGGGCCTCGTGGCAGGCCAGGGCCACCACCAGCTGCTCCTCGTCTATAAGGGCGATGGTGCCGTGCTTGAGCTCCCCGGCGGCATAGGCCTCGGAGTGGACGTAGCTTATCTCCTTGAGCTTCAGAGAGGCCTCCATGGCCACCGCATAGTCCAGGTTGCGGCCTATATAGAAAAGAGAGGTCTTCTGATAGTATCTCTCCGCCAGGCTCTCCACCTGAGAGTTCAGGTCTATTGCCCGCTGGCAGCGCTCCGGCAGAGAGCAGATGCCCCGCAGCAGCTGCCTGTATCTGTCCTCATCCAGCCTGCCCAGCCGCCGGGCCATATATACCGCCAGCAGCTCCAGCACGGCTATCTGGGTGGTATAGCCCTTGGTGGTGGCCACGGCTATCTCCGGGCCTGCCCAGGTGTAGAGCACACTGTCCGCCAGCTTTGCCACGGTGCTGCCCACCACATTGACTATGGCCAGGGTCTTTGCCCCTAGGGCTCTGCACTCCTTCATGGCGGCAATGGTGTCCGCCGTTTCCCCCGACTGGGAGATGACGATGAGCAGGGTATGCCCGTCGATTATGGGGCGGCTGTAGCGCAGCTCGCTGGCAAGCTCGGCCCTGGTGGGTATCCGGCAGAGCTCCTCCATGATGTAGCGGCCCACATAGCCCGCATGGTAGGCGGAACCGCAGGCAGTTATGACTATCTGGTGGATGTCCTTCAGCTGCTCATCTCCCAGCTGGAAGTCCTCCAGATATATCTCCCCGTTTTTCACCCTGGGCTCCAAAGTGGCCTTCAGGGCTCTGGGCTGCTCCATTATCTCCTTGAGCATGAAATGCTCATAGCCGCCTTTTTCCGCCGCCTCGGTGTTCCACATCACCCGGGACAGGGGCTTGGATATCTCCCTTCCCGCCGGGTCGTAGACCATTATCCTATCCGGCCTTATGGAGGCAAACTCCCCGTCCTCCAGATATATAACGGTGCGGGTGTGGCCGATAAGGGCGGTGACGTCGGAGGCAAAAAAATTTTCCCCCGCTCCCACGCCAAGGATCAAGGGACTGGCGTTTTTCACGGCTATCAGCTCTCCTGGCCGCTCGTCGCACAAAACGCCCAGGGCATAGGAGCCCTCCAGGCGGGCTACGGTTTTCATCACGGCCCGCCTCAAATCACCAGTATAATACATATCCAGCAAATGTACAACCACTTCCGTGTCGGTTTCGCTGTAAAAAATAAAACCTTTTGCGCTGAGCTCTTCCCTCAGCTGGGCATAGTTCTCGATTATTCCGTTGTGGACCACGGCAAAATGGCCGTCGTTGGAGATATGGGGATGGGCGTTGGTGACGGTGGGTGCCCCATGGGTGGCCCAGCGGGTGTGGCCGATGCCGCAGAAGCCCGGCACCGTCTTGCCGCCTTCCGTCATCTTCACCAGGTTTTCCAGATATCCGCTGCACTTTTCCGTTTGTATCTTTCCTTCCGCTTCCACGGCTATCCCCGCCGAGTCGTAGCCCCGGTATTCCAGGCGCTTCAATCCTTCCAGCAGGACCGGGGCCGCCGGCTGGGGTCCTGTAAAGCCTACTATGCCGCACATATCGCTTCCTCCTGTTTAATATTCCGTTTCCCTTTCAGATATTCTCCCGCCGTTCCAGCGCCGCCTTTATGAAGCCCAGGAACAGAGGATGGGCCTTGTTTGGCCGGGACTTGAACTCCGGGTGGAACTGCACCCCTATAAAGAAGGGCCTGTCGCCAAGCTCCACCGT
Source organism: Candidatus Limivicinus faecipullorum (assembly GCA_018711755.1). Taxonomy (GTDB): domain Bacteria; phylum Bacillota; class Clostridia; order Oscillospirales; family Oscillospiraceae; genus Limivicinus; species Limivicinus faecipullorum. Next base: position 8,132 of record DVHY01000095.1, read on the forward strand.
CTCCACCAGTCTGCCGTCGGGGCTCAGGCCCGAGAGCTTCAACCCGCAGCTTGTGAGCCGCTCCCTGTAGTCGTTGTTGAACTCATAGCGGTGCCGGTGCCGTTCGGATATCCGCTCTCTGCCGTAGCAGCGGTACATGGCGCTGTCCGGGGCTATGACGCAGGGATAGGCCCCCAGGCGCAGGGTGCCCCCCTTGTCGATGTCCTCGCTCTGGCCGGGCATGAAGTCTATGACCTTGTGGCGGCAGAGCTCGTCGAACTCCCCGGAGTTTGCGTCGGCTATCCCGGCGGCATGTCGGGCAAACTCTATCACCGCCACCTGCATGCCCAGGCAGATGCCGAAATAGGGGACATTGCGCTCCCGGGCATACTGGGCCGAGAGTATCATGCCCTCTATGCCACGGCCGCCGAAGCCGCCGGGGACGATGATGCCGTCCAGGCCCCTGAGCTTTTCCTCCACATTCTGCTCCGTGATGCCCTCCGAGTCTATCCATTCTATATCTATTCTGGAGTTGAGCTCATAGCCGGCGTGGCGCAGAGCCTCCGCCACGGAGAGATATGCGTCGTGGAGCTGGACGTACTTACCCACAAGGCCTATGCGAGCTTCCTTCTCCCGGTGCTCTATCCTCTCCACCAGCGCCCTCCACTCTCTCAGGTCCGGCTCCGGTGTCTCTATCCCCAGCTCCCGGCAGACCACGGCGGAAAAGCCCGCCTTCTCCAGCATAAGCGGGGCCTCATAGAGATTCGGCAGGGTGATGTTCTCTATCACGCAGTCGGGCTTTACGTTACAGAACATGGATATCTTCCTGAATATTCCCTCCTCCAGAGGCTCGTCGCAGCGGAGGATGATTATATTTGGGCTGATGCCCATGCCCTGCAGCTCCTTCACCGAGTGCTGGGTGGGTTTGGATTTGTGCTCGTCTGAGCCCCGGAGATAGGGCACCAGAGTCACATGGATGAAGAGGCTGTTCTCCCGGCCCACTTCCAGGGATATCTGCCGGGCCGCCTCCAGAAAGGGCTGGGACTCTATGTCGCCTATGGTGCCGCCTATCTCAGTTATCACCACGTCGGCCTGGGTCTGCTCCCCCAGGCGGTAGACGAACTCCTTTATCTCATTGGTTATGTGGGGGATCACCTGCACCGTAGAGCCCAGGTACTCCCCCCGGCGCTCCTTGTTCAGCACGTTCCAGTACACCTTGCCGGCGGTGAGGTTTGAAAAGCGGTTCAGGTCCTCGTCGATAAATCGCTCATAGTGGCCCAGGTCCAGGTCCGTCTCCGCCCCGTCCTCGGTGACGTAGACCTCCCCGTGCTGGTAGGGGCTCATGGTGCCCGGGTCCACGTTTATGTAGGGGTCCAGCTTCTGGGCCGCTACTTTCAGCCCCCGGGACTTCAAAAGCCTGCCCAGGGAGGCTGCGGTTATCCCCTTGCCCAGGCCGGACACCACCCCGCCGGTGACAAAAATGTATTTCTTCATTCTCTCCGCCTCTTTATCTGTATATCTTATTCGTAGGTCTTTATCACGTTCTCGGCCATCTGCCGCTTGCTTATACGCAGATCCATGGCCTGCTTTTCTATATACCGCTGGGCCTCCGCCTCGCTCATGCTCAGGCACTCTATAAGCAGCCACTTGGCATGGTTCACCAGGCGTATCTCCTCGATCTTCTCCTCCACCGACTGCTGCTTGCCCTCCAGCCTTCTTATCCTTTCCCTGGCTGTACAGAGTATTTTAAGGTACTGGCTCAGAAGCTGGGCGGAGGTGGGTTTGGAAAGAGTGAACACCCCGTACTCCATGACCTCGCTGTACACCTCATCGTATATATCGCTCTTCACCAGCAGCAGAGCGGCCGCCTGGCTATGGGTGCTGACGTCCACAGCCAGGGCGGAGCCCAGGTCGTCGGGCAGCGGGGCGTTGATGATGACTATGTCAAAGGCCCGCTCCAAAAGCTCCCGCCGGGCCGAGGCCACGCTGCCCACGGTGGACACCGGCCAGAACTCGCTCACCGGCAGCAGTGAAGCCATGGCGGTGTTGAAGTTCCGGGATGCCGACACTATAAGCACGCTGTAGCTGCGTTCCTGAAATATCACCGGCTTCACCTCCCTTTGCCGAGCCCCCGCTCAGCAGCAGTAAATTCTGATAAGTTCCTCCGGCAGCCGTTCCCTCACCAGAGGACAGGCCAGAGCCGCCGCCTTGGCCTTATCCAGGTCCTCCGGCAGGCGCTTGAATTTTGAGAGCACCTGGGGCGGGGCGGAAAAGAAGTTGATGTCTGCGCACTCCGGCAGCCGCAATTTCTTCTCCATACCCTCCAGGCCCGCATAGATGAGCAGGGCAAAGGCCAGATAGGGGTTCGCCTCCGGGTCCGGGGAACGCAGCTCCGCCCGTTTGAACTCCCCCTCCGCCGCAGGGATGCGGATGAGCTGGGAGCGGTTCTGGCTGGACCAGGAGATATATCCCGGGGCCTTGTTCCCTCCCAGGCGCTCATAGGACTCCCGGCATGGATTGAGAAAGGCGGTCAGCCCCTCTATCCTGTCCATGATGCCCGCTATGGCCTGGGACATGGTGTCCTCCCCCTTCAACGAGCGCACCGCAAAATTCACGTGCATGCCGCTGCCCGCCTTGTCCTTCAGGGGCTTGGGGGAGAAATCCGCCGTCAGGCCGTTGCGGGCGGCCACAGTCCTGACTATGGACTTAAAGATGACGGCGTTGTCTGCGGCGGCCACGGCTCCGGCATAGCGGAAGTCTATCTCGTTTTGCCCCGGGCCCTCCTCATGGTGGGAGCACTCGGGGAGTATGCCCATCTCCTCCATCATCAGGCAGATCTCCCGGCGCACCGACTCGCCCTTGTCTTCGGGGGCTATATCCATATAGCCCGCCTGGTCATGGGGTATTTTGGTGGGCTCCCCCTGGATATCGTTTTTGAACAGATAAAACTCCATCTCCGGGCCGAAGGTAAAGACCGCCCCTCTCCTCTCCGCCTCTGCCGCTGCTTTTTTAAGCAGAGCGCGGGTATCGCACTCGAAAGGCGTGCCGTCCGGGTAGTAGATATCGCAGAACATCCTCACCACTTTCCCGGTCTCCGGCCTCCAGGGCAGCAGGCTCAAGGTGGCCGGCTCAGGGCGGAGCATAAGGTCCGAACGCACTGCGCCGCCGAAGCCCGCAATGGCTGAGCCGTCTATGGCTATGCCGTAGCCGAAGGCCCGCTCCAGCTCCCGGGGCATGATAACGATATTTTTCTGTCTGCCGAACACATCGCAGAAGGCCAGGCGTATCATTTTCACGTCGGCCTCCCGGGCATACTGCATGACTTCCTGGGCTGAATAATCCATGGAATGACCCCCTTTAGCAATACATGCACCATTAAATAAAAAACCGTCCATCGGAAAATGGGTGCATGAACCCCCGATGAACGTCTTTGTCCATAGAGCGCATGTTATCACAAGTTTTTTCTCTTGTCAATAAAGGGCAGGCTGTGCAATAACTTTCGTTTTTGTACACAAATTTTTGCTGCTTCCCGGCCGATTTTTGGGAAAGGAGAAAAAATTTTTCCTGAGCTATTGACAGGGCTGAGCATTGAGTGTATATTACGCCCCATGAAAAGGCGCTGATGCCTCAGAGGATGACTCTGACCCATCGGCGCCTTTTCTTTTATTACTCCCCGGTGTGTATTGTGTTGTTGTCCCCCGGCCCTGTGCCCTCCGGGGCGCAGGGGCCGCCGGCAGCAGCCCTTTGCCGGGACATGAAAGGAAGTTATATTATGGCAGCAGTCACAGATTATTTCGGAAGCCTGGTATTCGACGACAGGGTGATGGGGGCAAGGCTCCCGGCGGATGTCTACCAGTCCCTGAGAAAGACCATAGACGAGGGCGCTCAGCTGAATCTGGACCTGGCCAACGCTGTGGCCTCCGCCATGAAAGACTGGGCGGTGGAAAAGGGGGCCACCCATTTCACCCACTGGTTCCAGCCCATGACCGGCATCACCGCCGAGAAGCACGACAGCTTCATCTCCCCCGCTCCCAACGGCAGCGTCATTATGGATTTCTCCGGCAAGGAGCTCATCCGGGGCGAGCCCGACGCCAGCTCCTTCCCCTCCGGCGGTCTGAGAGCCACCTTTGAGGCCCGGGGCTACACCGCCTGGGACCCCAGCTCCTACGCCTTTATAAAGGGCAAAACCCTGTGCATCCCCACCGCCTTCTGCTCCTACGGCGGCGAGGCTCTGGACAAGAAAACGCCCCTGCTGCGCTCCATGGACGCCATAAACCGCCAGGCCCTGCGGGTGCTGCGGCTTTTCGGCAACGACAGCGTGAAATGCGTGCGCACCAGCGTCGGCCCGGAGCAGGAGTATTTCCTCATCGACAAGGAGATGTACAAAAAACGCAGGGACCTTATCTTCACCGGCCGCACCCTCTTCGGGGCAAAGCCCCCCAAGGGCCAGGAGATGGACGACCACTACTTCGGAGTGATAAAGCCCCGGGTGGCCGCCTACATGGCGGAGCTCAATGAGGAACTGTGGAAGCTGGGCATCCTGGCCAAGACCGAGCACAACGAGGTGGCCCCGGCCCAGCATGAGCTGGCCCCCATCTACACCACCACCAACATCGCCACCGACCACAACCAGCTGACCATGGAGATAATGCAGAAGGTGGCCGACAGGCACGGCCTGGTGTGCCTGCTCCACGAAAAGCCCTTCGCCGGAGTCAACGGCAGCGGCAAGCACAACAACTGGTCCATAGCCACCGACACCGGCGTGAACCTGCTCTCCCCGGGAGACACTCCCCACGAGAACGCCCAGTTCCTGCTCTTCCTCTCCGCCGTCATAAAGTCCGTGGACGAATACCAGGACCTGCTGCGGGCCAGCGTGGCCACCGCCGGCAACGACCACCGTCTGGGGGCCAACGAGGCTCCCCCCGCCGTGGTGTCCATTTTCCTTGGCGACGAGCTCACCGCCGTGCTCAAGTCCATTGAAGAGGATGTCCCATACAGCGCCGTGGAGCGCACCCAGATGAAGCTGGGGGCCAGGGTACTGCCCCGCTTCCCCAAGGACACCACCGACCGCAACCGTACCTCCCCCTTTGCCTTTACCGGCAACAAGTTCGAGTTCAGGATGCTGGGCTCCTCCAACTCCATCGCCTGCGCCAACATCATGCTCAACTCCGCCGTGGCCCAGGAGCTGAAGGAATACGCCGACGAGCTGGAGAAGGCGGAGGACTTCTCCGCCGCTCTCACTGCCCTTATCCGCAGGACCCTCAAGGAACACAAGCGCATCATCTTCAACGGCAACGGCTATGACGACAGCTGGATAGAAGAGGCGGTGGAGCACCGGGGTCTCAGCAACCTGCGCACCACCCCCGACTGCATGCCCCGCATCCTGGAAAAGAAGAACGTGGAGATGCTCACCGGCCTTCGTGTCTACAGCGAGGCGGAGCTGGAATCCCGCTATGAGATACTTCTGGAGAACTACTGCAAGACCGTGACCATAGAGGCCCACACCATGGTGGACATGGCGGAAAAGGAGATAATCCCCGCCGTGGAGGAATACATTTCCGCCCTGTCTTCCACCGCCGCCGCCAAAAAGGCCCTCTGCCAGGATATAAGCTGCGGCTATGAGAAGAAGCGGGTGGGCAAACTCTCCGCCCTGGTGGAGCAGATGCAGTCCGCCGTGGATGAGCTGGACTCCAGCCTCATCACCCTGGGCATGACCAAAGACACCACCGAGCAGTCCCTGCTCATCCGGGACCAGGTGCTGCCCAGGATGTGCCGGCTCCGGGCCCCCGCCGATGAGGCCGAGACCCTCACCGCCAAGAAATACTGGCCCTTCCCCACCTACGGCGATTTGCTCTTCGGCGTGTGACAGGTCCGGGGCGGCAAGTCGGTTTTACCGTAGCCTTCTTTATAAAAATCAGTTTTTCTTCGTTTGCAGTTTAAAACCGAATAGAGCAAAAGGCGTTTGAGTCGGGAGAAGTAGGCCGGGACACCGCTTTCAGAGAGCGCAGGGCAGCTGTGAACTGCGCAGCAGGCCCCGGAAGAATAACACCCGACGAGCTTCAAACCGAAAAACTCTGTTTAGTAGGCAAGACGCGGCCCGGCGTTAAAGGGCATAAAAGAGAACAAAAATAGGTGGCACCGCGAGCGGCAGCACTTGCCCTATTGGATGCTGTATCTTTATACCTGTGCAGGGAGGACTTGTCCCCCTGCACATTGAATTATCCGCCGGGCACCGGCAGACAGGAGAGATATTATGTGTTCTATAATGGGTTACTGCGGCAGCGGCCTCAGTTTTAAAGAGTTCAAGCAGCATTTTGACGCCACCAAATCCCGGGGGCCGGACGACAGCCGCATCATTGACACCGGCATGGGCCTCATGGGCTTTCACCGCCTGGCCATCATGGGATTGAGCGGCGAGGGTATGCAGCCCTTTGAGCTGAACGGCAAATACCTGGTGTGCAACGGCGAGGTCTATGGCTTTGAGAAGTTCAAGGCGGAGCTCTCCGCCGAGGGCTATTCCTTTGCCAGCGGCTCCGACTGCGAGGTGCTGCTGCCCCTGTACGAAAAATACGGCACGGATATGTTCGCCATGCTGGATGCGGAGTTTGCCCTCATCCTCTTTGACGCAGCTTCCGGCAGCTATATCGCCGCCCGTGACCCCATCGGCATCCGGCCTTTGTACTACGGCCACGACGAGGCGGGAGTTATGGTCTTTGCCAGCGAGCCCAAGAACATGGTGGGCCTTTGCCGGCGCATACTCCCCTTCCCTCCCGGCCACTACTGCAAAGATGGGGAATTTTACTGCTACCGGGATATCTCCGCTCCCCGGGGCCTTATCTGCGACAGCCTGGAGGGCGTATGCAAAAGTATCCACGACAAGCTCTGCGCCGCCGTGGAAAAGCGGCTGGTGTCCGACGCCAAGCTGGGCTTCCTCCTCTCCGGCGGGCTGGACTCCTCCCTGGTCTGCGCCATCGCCCAGCGGAAGTCCGAAACGCCCATACGCACCTTTGCCATCGGCATGAGCGAAGACGCCATCGACCTGAAATACGCAAAGCAGGTGGCCGACTACATCGGCAGCGAGCACACCGAGGTGATAATGACCCGCTGGCAGGTGCTGGAGGCCCTGGAGGAGGTCATCCGTATTCTGGGCACCTACGACATCACCACTATCCGGGCCAGCATGGGCATGTACCTGCTGTGCAAATGGATACACGAGAACACCGACATCCGGGTGCTCCTCACCGGGGAGGTCTCCGACGAGCTCTTCGGCTACAAGTACACGGACTTTGCCCCCTCCCCGGAGGAATTTCAAAAGGAAGCGGAGAAGCGGGTGCGGGAGCTGCACATGTATGATGTGCTGCGGGCCGACCGCTGTATCTCCGTAAACTCTCTGGAGGCCCGGGTACCCTTCGGCGACCTGGACTTTGTCCAATACGTGATGAGCCTTGACCCGGCCATAAAGATAAACCGCTACGGCAAGGGCAAGTACCTGCTGCGCCGCTCCTTCGAGGGGGATTATCTCCCCCGCGACATCCTCTACCGGGAGAAGGCCGCCTTCTCCGACGCCGTGGGCCACTCCATGGTGGACCATCTGAAGGCTCACGCCGAGAGCCTTTACAGCGACGCGGAGTTTGAAAGGCTGCGCAGGAAGTACCGCCACGCCCGGCCCTTCACCAAGGAGTCCCTGCTCTACCGGGAGATATTCGAGAAGTACTACCCCGGCCAGTCCGGCATGGTGGCGGACTTCTGGATGCCCAACAAGAGCTGGGCAGGCTGCGACGTGAACGACCCCTCCGCCAGAGCGCTTTCCAACTACGGCGCCAGCGGCCTGTGATGGTCTGCAGCGCATCCGCTATATGATACGGCAACACAGTATCTGCCCTCGGTCACGGGAAACCGTGACCGGGGGCAGGTCGTCTCCGGGGCGGCTCTTTTCAGCCCCAGGCCAGACTGATATTTGCAAAGTCCGTGGTACGCTTGACCGCTATTGCAGGCTTGTCGGTAATGTTGATCTCCAAGTCCCCGGCCACCCGCTCCAGCTCTTCCATGCCTGTTCCGGCGGCCTCCTCTCCGGCAATAACGAGCAGATAGGAGTGCTCCGGGGAAAACAGAAGCAGGAAGTTGTTCTTCTGCGACTCCCCCTCTGCCCCAATCAGGCTCTGCTCCACTTCCAGCCGCTGCCAGTCCATCCATTCGTCCTGTACCAACAGCCTGGTCTCGCCGAAAAAGAAATAGTTCATATCCTTCAGCTTTTCCCCGGTATAAAGAGTAATGCTACACAGTATATCCCCTTGATTCCCCTCGGTGCCGTAGATTATATTGCTGTATCCCTCCTCATCGGTATATGATGGATGTTTCTCCCCCGGCAGCCAGCCGGGCATGAAATACACTTTTTTACATTCTCCCTGTATATCGAAGTTGAGGCAAAGGCTTACCCCGTCTATATTCAGGCTTCTCTCTTCCCGGGCTCCCCCCTCGGTGTACACGCTCATTCTGCCCGCCAGCTTCTCTCCCTGGTCAAGCATACGGGCAAACATGCCGCTGAGCCCCGCCGCCACTGCCGTCAAAACAAACAGCGGAACAAGTACCGCAGCGATGAGCAGGCTGCGGGAAATCCTTCGCATACCCCCATCTTTTAAACGTACCCTAACCTTATCCATCGTATCCGCTGGAGCACGGACTCTGGAGAAGCAATCTATATATTTTTC
>DVHY01000096.1 GCA_018711755.1 Candidatus Limivicinus faecipullorum
CAATGAGCCGCCACAGAAAAGGCTTGATTTTTCAAGGCTTTTCGAGCGAAGCAGCATTTTGCCAAGGGCAAAATGCTTGGCGGGAGAAGCGCAGTCAAAAAAGCCTGTGAGGGCTTTTTTGACAAGCTGAAGTTCAGGCGGCCCCTTGCGGGGCCGCCTGAACTTTTCGCTTTTCTTTATTCGCCGTTTTTGTCGCCGGTGCAGCAGCTGCCGCCCCGGCAGTGGGGGCAGCTGTCGGAATCCGGGCAGCCCACGCAGCGGCGGCCCTTCTTCTTCGCCCTGTACAGGTACAGAGCTGCGCCGCCAAGTATCAGAGCCAGCAGGACGGCTATCACCAGGTTTTCCATCAGGCCTTCGCTCCTTTGAGAGTGTATTCCTCCGTCAGCTTCCTGTCGGAATTGCCCATGAGGTACAGGGCTATGCCCACCATTATCAGCACGGCCACCAGTCCGGGCACAAAGCCGGAACCCACGGTACCCTCAGTGATAAGCGTTCCCACCTGGTACACCAGGAAGGCCACGGTATAGCCGGTGCAAAGCTGCAGCGCAATGCCGCCAAAGAGCCATTTGCGGCTCTTTATCTCGGAATTCATGGCGCCCAGGGCCGCAAAGCAGGGGGGCGTGTAGAGGTTGAACATGAGGCAGGCCAGGGCGGCGGCCTTGGTCAGGCCAAAAACGGCGGCCACTTCGTTGGCCCCGCCTATCAGCTCCAGAGCCTCGGTGTCGATGAAGTTGGTGACGCCGTAGCACACCGCCAGGGTGCCCACCACGTTCTCCTTGGCTATAAAGCCGGTGACGGAGGCGGCGGCCATCTGCCACACTCCGAAGCCCAGGGGGATGAGCAGCACGGCTACGGGGCTTGCAATGGAGGCCAGTATGGAGCTCTGGGCCATGCCCTCCTCCACCAGCTGGAAGTCCCAGGTGAAGCTCTGCATCAGCTGCACGGCGGTATTGCACAGCAGGATGATGGTACCGGCCTTGACTATGTAGGCCCAGCCCCTGCCGCACATGGAGATGAAGGCCCGCTTCAAGGAGGGCAGCTTATACTCCGGCAGCTCCATGATGAAGAAGGAGCGGCGGTTCTTGTAGCCGGCTATCCTGTTGACCATCAGCGCCCCCAGGAAGATGAGGGCTATGCCCACAAAATACATCAGGGTGCCCACCCAGGCGGCGTCGCTGAAGAACACTCCGGCAAAAAGGGCTATCACCGGCAGCTTTGCGCCGCAGGGCATGAAGGGAGTGAGCATGGCGGTGGCCCTGCGCTCCCTCTCATTGCGAATGGTGCGGCAGGCCATGACTCCCGGGATGGCGCAGCCGGTGCCTATGACGAAGGGAATGACCGACTTGCCGGACAGTCCCACCTTCTTGAATATGGGGTCCAGCACCACGGAGACCCGGGCCATGTAGCCGCAGTCCTCCAGCAGGGCTATGAGGAAATACATCACCATGACCAGAGGCAGGAAGCCCAGCACGGCCCCCACGCCGCCGATGACCCCGTCTACCAGAATCGCCTGGAGCAGAGGAGAAGCGTCCGCCACAAGGCCTCCCACCCAGCTCTGGAAGCTCTCTATCCACCCGGCCAGCACTTCCGCCACCAGGGGGCCGAAGCTGGCCTGGGAGATGTTGAACACCAGGAACATCACCACCGCAAAAATGGGCAGGCCCAGCCAGCGGTTGGTGAGTATGTCGTCAATCTTGTCCTCCCGGCCTCGCTCCCTGGCCAGGGTCTTGCGGCTCTCCACCTGGGAGACCAGGGCCTTTACAAAATCAAAACGCCGCCGGTCCGCAGCCTCCACGGCCTTTTTGTCCCTCAGGTCTATGCCACCCTGGCTGTAAGGGGCCGCCTGGACTCTGCCCGCAGAGGCCACGGCCGCCTGCACCAATTCTTTCAGGCCCTCCCCCGTGGTGGACACCGTCCTGACTACCGGACAGCCCAGCCGCTCCTCCAGCTTCTTCCTGTCTATGCGGTTGCCCTTCTTTTCGTTCAGGTCGCTTTTGTTCAGCGCCACAACTACGGGTATCCCCAGCTCCAGCAGCTGGGTGGTGAAAAACAGGCTGCGGCTGAGATTGGAGGCGTCCACTATGTTCACGATAATGTCCGGCCTCTGGTTCCTCACATAGGAGCTGGTTATGCTCTCCTCAGAGGTGAAGGGGGACATGGAATATGCCCCCGGAAGGTCCACGGCTGTCAGCGCCTCCGCCGGGCCGCACCACACGGACTTGATGGGGTGCTCCTTCTTCTCCACGGTGACTCCCGCCCAGTTGCCCACTCTCTCGTTGCGCCCGGTGAGGGCGTTGTACATGGTAGTCTTGCCGGAGTTATGGTTGCCGGCCAATGCGATTCTCATTTTCTTCCTCCCTGTTTCTTGTATTTCCGGCGGCAGGGTCCCCTTCCTCCCCGGCTCGGACCCCTCCCTCCCTTTGGGGATACGGCCCCGCGCCCCCGGCGCCGGGAGGCCCTGCCGCCATTCAGTTAGCTTTGGCTAACTGTTTGTCAAAAGATAAGGCTGCTCAAAGCAGCCATATATCAGATATATATCGCCTCAGCCAGCTGAGAGTCGATATTGTACCTGCTTTCTTTCAAGGAGACCACGCTGCCGCCTCTCAGATGGGAGATCAGGGTGATTGGTTCCCCGCTGTAGCAGCCCAGAGAAAAGAGGAAGGCCTCCAGTTCCCTGTCCCCGGCGGCGACTTTCTTTATGATGTATTCTCTCCCCGGCTCCGCCTTGGCTAAAGTCATGTCTCTCACCTGCCTTATTGTTTTCTGAAATAGCCGCCTCAGCCCCGCCTATCCCCGGACAACTTGCGGCGGAGAGCCTCCCCCTCAAGAAAGGGTTAGTTTTGGCAAACTGATGCGTCCTCAAAAAGTTAGCTCCGGCTAACTGTTGTTAATATATAGCATGGATGTTCTTTTGTCAAGCCCCATTTTATGAGTTTCAGCTTTTCTCCGGCAAAAAGAAAAACGGCGCAGTCTAAGCTGCGCCTCAGCTTGTCGAAGAAGGTCAAGCCTTCTTCGACAAAAGGGATTGCACTTCGCTCCATGCCTCGGTTGTACGCCAGAGGCGTACAATTCGACACTTCGCTCCGTGAGAAGTGTTTTCTGCGACGTACATGCCGCCGCAGAAAACGATTGAATTTATTTTTTCGCTGCGGCGAAAAAACTCTGCGAGGCTTTTTCGACAGTCTGCGGCGCAGTCTAAGCTGCGCCTTCTTCTTGCTGCGTTAAGGGGACGGCCCAAGCCTGCATCATATCCTTCAGTCCCTTGTCATACTCCAGAATGACCCGCCAGCTATGCTCCTGGCTGGGCAGAGTTCCCGCCGGGAAATGCAGCTCCACAAAGTCTGAATAGAAAACCAGGTTCTCAGGCTCAAAGGCCTGTTCCATCTCCTGCCTCAACTGCTCATCCCGTATATCCGCTAAGTCCAGCAACCTCTCGGCCAGCTCCTCCCGAGGGCAGGAAAACAGCTCACTGTTGTCCACATAGTCTCCGGTGCTCTTGTCAAAGGCGGCACAGGTACACAGCTCATAGATATAGTTACCGTCTATAGGCAGAGTGACGGCGGTGAGAAAATAGATAAGCCTTGGGCTGGAGGCGCTGGGAGATATTTCCTGGCCCAGAGAATACTCCACAAAGCCCTCTCCCTCCGTTTCCTGCCAGGCCCTGTAGGCTCTCTCCAGCTGGGCCCGTTCATCATACAGCAGGCCCCGGCTCTGATAATACTCAAGGATCTTCTCTTGAGCCTCTATTTCCAGGCCGTGGAAATTCTCTGTCCCGCCCACGGAGACATTCTCCGGCCCTATGGGGTTTTTGACCTTCAGCAGCGGTGTTCCGTCAGGCAGGGTATAGACTTTGCAGTTATAGTACTGCCATATATTTGCAGCCGTCTCCCGGTCAAGGCTCACCGTCTCCGGGCTGAGAATGCCGCATATTTCCAGGTGTTCAGCCGGGTAAATTCTCGTCTTTTCCCCATTTTCGGCTTTCACGGTTCTGCCTGCCCTGTTATATTCCGCCCACACCGCCGTGTCTGTCAGTTCGCCTTCTCTGAAGCGGTCTTCATCCAGTCCCTCAATAAAGGAGAAAATATGGGTGCCCTCCGTCAGCTCCAGAGCGATCTGTTCACCCTTCTCCGTCTCCACGGTAAAGCTGACCAATCCCTCGCCATCCCGGACATCCATGGCAACGACCCTGCCGGTGGCCTCCCCTGTCCCTCCGCAGGCGGTCAGCAGGCAGGCACACAAAGTCAGCAGAAATGTACAGATTTTTCTCATCATAGAACCGGAAGCATCTCCTTTTCTGTTCCCCTTTTACAGCACACAAAACCAAAGGGCATCCGGCAAAAGTCGGATGCCCCGGTTTTCTTTCAGGAATTTCGGTCTTAAGGCTGAGGATATCAGATCCTTCTATCCCTCACCTGGGCGTCGTAATGCTTGTTCAGCAGCGGGCGCACCACATAATAGATCAGCTTATTCTCCGCATTGGCCATGTAGATGACGAAAGTCACCGCAAAACCAATCAGCCCCACCAGGGCCAGCTTGCCCAGGAACTTTAACAGGAACTTGAACACTTTCTTCATTTATGTTTCCGCCTTTCTCAGTATGCCTCGGAGTCGTCGAACTCCACGATGGTGGGGTCAAGGGGCTGCTCATTCAGCACCACAGACATAT
>DVHY01000097.1 GCA_018711755.1 Candidatus Limivicinus faecipullorum
ACCGATAGCACAAAGGCGGCGATCACATACTGCAAATATTTTCGCCTGTTGAACACGCAGATAAGCACCATATATGTAAGTATGGATACGGGCAGGGCCACGATAAAGGTCTGCCACACAATATAGTCCAGCAGCCACAGCAGCACGAACACGCTGAGGGCCATGGTCCAGACTCCCAGCACTGCGATGGCGATGATCATATTAACGGAATGTCTGGACATTCCCTGTTCCTGCTCCTCCTGCTGGTTGGGGTTTTCCCAGGCATCGTGGGTGGAGAGCAGATAGTCCACGGTCACTCCGAATATCTCCGCCATCTGGGTGAGCACATAGGCGTCGGGAATGGCTTCGCCCCGTTCCCATTTGGATATGGTCTTGTCTGAATAGTTGAGTTTTTCACCCAGCTCAGCCTGGGTAAGCCCGGCCTGGGTACGCAGTCTGATAATGTTGCTGGCAGATATGAGCTTCAATTCAGATAGCAGCAAAGCCATTCTCCTTTGGTTTTATTGATTCGCAGCGGCAATGATGCGCTCTATCACTGCGGTGCAGCGCTCCGGGGTATATATGACCGGCACCGGATAGGTGGGGTTTGCCTCCTTCAGGGCCCATTGGACCATCTGGGGGATATCCTCCCGGCGGATGTGGTCAAAGCCTCTGGGTATACCCATGCGCTGGTTCATGGCATATATCTCAGCAATGAACGCCTTTGTCTTTTCCTCGTCGCTGCCCTGGGCCTTCAGCCCGGTGAGTTCAGCGAGCCTTGCCAGTCTATTATACACCTTCTCGCCGTAATCTTCCAGTACAATCGGAAGAATTACTGCATTTGCCAGGCCGTGGGGAGTGCCGTAAAGCCCGCCCAGGGTGTGGGCTATGGCGTGCACGTTGCCCACGCCTGCCCTGGTAAAGGCAAAGCCCGCCTTGTAGGCGGCAATGAGCATCTGACCTCTGGCCTCCATGTCGCTGCCGTCCCTGTAGGCTCTCTCCAGATATTTGAAGACGGCCACGGTGGCCTCCTCCGCCAGCCGGTCGCTCTCTTTGGTGCGGTTGGTCCAGCATATGTAGGCCTCCACGGCGTGGGTCAGAGCGTCCATGCCGGTGGTGGCGGTGGTGGCTGGGGGCAGGTTCCGGGTCATCTCCGGATCAAGGACCGCATAGCGGGGCACCAGCACTATATCCATTATGGCGTATTTGTGGTGGGTCTCCGCCTCGGTTATCACTGCGGCAATGGTGGTCTCCGAGCCGGTGCCGGCGGTGGTGGGCACGGCCACAAAGGGCGGCAGGCGCCGCAGCACCTTGAAGAGCCCGCCCATTTTGGTAATTGGCTTGTTGGGCCGGACTATCAGCGCCGCAGCGGCCTTGGCCGCGTCCATGGGGGAGCCGCCCCCTATGGCCAGAAAGCCGTTGCAGCCGTTTTCCTTATACAGGTCCCTTATCTTGAATACCGTGGTAGTGGACGGATTGGACTCCACCTGGGAGAAGTGGACGCAGTCTATCCCCGCTTCCTGTATCTTCAGGATGATTCCCGGAGCCAGCTCCCTGCCCACGTGGCGGCCGGTGACTACCATGACCTTGGATACCCCGTTTTCCTTCAGTATCCCGGGTATCTTTGCGGTGCTGCCCTCCCCGGTGACGGGTATGGGCTTTCTCCAATGGAGGAATCTCCCTCCCACATTGACGCCGAATTGGAAAGTCCTGTACCAGGCTTTTTGTAGAGCTTCCATGTTCATACCTCGATTCTTTCGTATTTTTGTGCTTTTTTACTATTTTATACAGTGTACAAAGCAATGTCAAGGTATGGAGCTTGTCAGATAAATGGCAAACAATGTGCCGCAGCTTTTCCGGCTGCGGCACATCGCCGAAAAGCTCTACTTATTCTTTTTTCTGCCGAAGATGCTCTTGCCGGCGTCCCCGTCCAGCTCTCCCATGGAGGCGGCGAACTGGCGCAGCAGTTCCTTCTGGTGGGAGCTCAGGTCCTTGGGCACCTTCAGCTGCACGGAAACGAACTGGTCGCCCCGGCCGCTGCCCCTGAGATAGGGTATGCCCTTGCCCCGCATGCGGAAGACGGTGCCGGGCTGGGTCCCCTCGGGTATGGTGAGCTTCACCTTGCCGTCCAGGGTGGGGACTTCTATCTCCCCGCCCAGCACGGCCTGGGCGTAGCTAATATCCTGTTCCAGCAAAACGGAAGTGCCCTCCCGCTCAAAGCGGGCGTGGGGCCGGACGATGATGCTTATCAGCAGGTCTCCGGCGGGGCCGCCGTTGCTGCCGGCGTTGCCGTAGCCCGGGCGTGAGATGGTCTGTCCGTCGTCTATGCCGGCGGGGACGTTCACTTCCACCTTGTGCTGGCGGCGTATCTTCCCCATGCCCTTGCAGGTCTTGCAGGGCTGGTGTATGATCTTGCCGGTGCCCCGGCACTTGGAGCAGGGGGAGGAGGTCTGCATCATGCCCAGCGGAGTGCGCTGGTTCACCTTGATGCTGCCGGTGCCCTTGCAGTCCGGGCATATCTCCGGGGTGGTCCCGGGGGCGCAGCCCGTACCTTTACAGTCGGGGCACTGCTCCACTCTGGCCACGGTCACATCTTTTTTGCAGCCGAAAGCCGCCTCTTCAAAACTTATGTTCAAGGTGGCTCTCAGGTTCTCGCCCTTTCTGGGGGCGTTGGGATTGCGGGAAGTCCCGCCGCCGAAGCCGCCGAAAATGTCGCTGAATATGTCTCCGAAGCCGCCGAAGCCGCTGAAATCTCCGAAGCCGCCGAAGCCGCCGCCGTTGAAGCCGGCGTTGGGGTCAAAGGCCGCATGGCCGTACTGGTCGTACTTCTTTCTCTTCTCCTCGTCGGAGAGCACCTCATAAGCCTCGTTGGCCTCCTTGAAGCGCTCCTCGCAGGCTTTGTCCCCGAGGTGCAGATCCGGGTGGTTCTCCTTGGTTATTTTCCTGTATGCTTTTTTTATCTCATCTGCCGAGGCGTCCTTCTTGACGCCCAGCACCTCATAGTAATCTTTTTTATCAGCCATATACTTCTCCTGAAAGCCGGTCTGGATTTACACCGTCTGTAAATACACCATTAAGGCGGGGCATAAGCTCCGCCTTTTTGGTGTTTTTATTGCAGCGATGACGATTACTTGTTGTTGTCGTCATCCACCACGGTGTAGTCGGCATCGTAATAGTCCTGACCGCCCTGGCCGCTCTGGCCGCCCTGAGCGCCGCCGGTGTAGCCGCCGGCCTGGTTGGGGTCGAAGCCTGCGCCCTGGGCGCCGCCGGCCTGCTGGTAGAGCTTCTCGGAGATCTTGTAGAAGGCCTGGGTCAGCTCCTCGGTGGCGGACTTGATTGCAGCGGTATCAGTGCCGGTGAGAGCGGTCTTAAGAGCGCCCAGCTTGGACTCCACTTCGCTCTTGTCGGAGGGGTCGAGCTTGTCGCCGGACTCGCTGAGGGTCTTCTCGGTCTGGTAGACCATCTGGTCGCCCTGGTTGCGCACGTCCACTTCTTCCTTCCGCTTTGCGTCCTCGGCGGCGTACATCTCGGCCTCTTTGACGGCCTTGTCGATGTCCTCCTTAGACATGTTGGAGGAAGCGGTGATGGTGATGTGCTGCTCCTTGCCGGTGCCCAGGTCCTTGGCAGAGACATTGACTATGCCGTTGGCGTCGATGTCGAAGGTGACCTCTATCTGAGGAACACCACGGCGGGCCGGAGCTATGCCGTCCAGGTGGAAGCGGCCCAGGCTCTTGTTGTAGGCTGCCATCTCCCGCTCGCCCTGGAGGACGTTGACTTCAACGGAAGTCTGGTTGTCGGCTGCGGTGGAGAACACCTGGCTCTTGCGGGTGGGGATGGAGGTGTTGCGCTCGATGAGCTTGGTGCACACGCCGCCCAGGGTCTCGATGCCCAGGGACAGAGGAGTGACATCCACCAGCACTATGCCCTCAACATCGCCGGAGAGAACGCCGCCCTGAATGGCTGCGCCCAGAGCCACGCACTCGTCGGGGTTGATGCCCTTGAAGCCTTCCTTGCCAACCAGGGTCTTGACCATTTCCTGGACTGCGGGGATACGGCTGGAGCCGCCCACCAGCAGCACCTTGGTGATGTCGCTGGGCTGGAGGCCGGAGTCGGACAGAGCCTGCTTCACGGGGCCCATGGTCTTCTCCACCAGGTGGTGGGTCAGCTCATTGAACTTAGCCCTGGTGAGGGTGATGTCCAGATGCTTGGGGCCGGTGGCGTCGGCAGTGATGTAGGGGAGGTTGATGTTGGAAGTGGTGACGCCGGACAGCTCCACCTTGGCCTTCTCGGCGGCCTCACGGAGACGCTGCATTGCCACCTTATCGCTGCTCAGGTCTATGCCCTCGGTCTTCTTGAATTCCTGCACCATGTAGTCGGTGATGCACTTATCGAAGTCGTCGCCGCCCAGACGGTTGTTGCCGGCGGTGGCCAGCACGTCGATGACGCCGTCGCCTATCTCAAGGATGGACACATCGAAGGTGCCGCCGCCCAGGTCGTAGACCATGATCTTCTGGTCCTCTTCCTTGTCGATGCCGTAGG
>DVHY01000098.1 GCA_018711755.1 Candidatus Limivicinus faecipullorum
TTAATGTCAATTAATAATTGTTATTTTTATTAAATATGCTTTAATACGCCTACAGGAATTTATGCAAAATCTCCAGGAAGAAAATGGCATAAGCTCTTTCGGCCCCGCCTTTTATATCAAAATAAAAAAGAGCGCCCCGGGGCGCTCTTTTTGCTTCGGTATTTCACAGCTCCGTCACCGGCAGGGAACAGGCGCCGTTTTGGCAGATATAACAGGCGGCCTTGCCCTTTTGGGGCTGCATATCGGCGGTGAAGGGGGCCAGCTGAGACAGCAGTTCCCCGTTCTCCGGGTCCTTCACCAGCACCGTCAGTTCCGGGGCGTAGCGGCCCAGCACCGCCTTAAAGCTTTCCGGCAGCTCCCCGGAGGGCAGGGCGCAGACCAGTTCCCGCCCGCCGTACACATACCGGAGCATCGCCAGGTATCCGAAGGCGCAGCCGGCGGGGACCCGGGCGCAGGCGGAGCAGATATAGCCCAGCTGCTTTTCCGCCGCCTCTCTCCAGAGCTCCTTGCCGGTGAGGCGGAAGAGCTCTTCGAAAAGCAGCGCCGCCGCGCTGTTGCCAGAGGGCAGGGCGCCGTCGTAGACTTCCTTGGGCCGGATGAAGAGCTTTTCCGCCCCCCGGGAGCTGCGGAAGAAGCCGCCCTTTTCATCGGCAAAGTCCTCCAGAAGCTGGCCGGCCAGGGCCTGGGCGGAGGCGATATGCCCGGCCTTGAAGTCTGCACGGTACAGCTCCAGCAGGCCCAGGGCGTAAAAGGCATAGTCGTCCAGCTGGGCCTCATAGCGCAGCTCGCCGTCACAGAGCCGGGCCATCAGGCGGCCGCCTTCATAGAGCTTTTCCCCCATGAACTCCGCCAGCTCCCGGGCTTCCATAAGATAGCGCCGGTCGCCAAAGGCAAAGGCCGCCCGGCTGAGGGCCATGAGCATAAGGCCGTTCCAGCCGGTGAGTATCTTCTCATCGGTGAAGAGGGGGAGCCGCTCCTCCCGGTACAGGCGCAGTTTTTCCCTGTACTCCTCATAGCCCTCGGGGACAAAGTTCCAGCGGTTATTCAGCAAAAGATTGGGTATGCTCTTGCCGTGGAAATTTCCCTCAGGGGTGATATCGTAGCAGTTGCAGAAATGCCGCCCGGCATCGTCCCCCAGGACGGACTTCACCTCCTCGGGGGTGAAGAGATAATAGGCCCCCTCCACGCCCCGGCTGTCGGCGTCCTGGGCGGAGAAAAAGCCGCCGCCCTCTGCTTTCAGCTCCCGCAGGCAGTAGTCCAAAGTGTTCTCCGCCACATCCCGGTACAGGGCCGTATGCCCCTCCTGCCAGGCCTCGGTGTAGAGGAAGGAGAGCAGGGCATTGTCATAGAGGGTCTTTTCAAAATGGGGGGCCAGCCACTCCCGGTCGGTAGAATAGCGGGAGAAGCCGCCGCCGAAGTGGTCGTAAATGCCGCCCCGGTACATCTGCCTGAGGCTGTTGTCCACCATCTGCCGCTGTTCCTTGTCCCCGGTGAAATGGGCCAGGCGCAGAAGGAACAGCAGGTCGTGGGGAGATGGGAACTTGGGGGCGGTACCGAAGCCGCCGTACTCCCTGTCGTAGGCGGCGGCAAGCTGGGCGGCGGCGGCTTTCAGCTTGTCCTCCCCGGGCTCGGCGGGGGAGGGCTCCCGCTGGGCAGACAGGAAAGACCCTATCTCCCCGGCGGTCTTCAGCAGGCTCTCCCGGTCCTCCGCCCAGCGGCGGGCAATGGCGGAGAGCAGAGGGATGAGCCCCGCCTGGTTTCCCCGGCTGTTTTTGGGTATATAGGTCCCGGCAAAAAAGGGCAGCTTGTCCGCCGTCATTATTATGGTGAGAGGCCAGCCGCCGCTGCCGGTGAGGGCCTGGCAGGCCTGCATATAAACGCTGTCCACATCCGGGCGCTCCTCCCGGTCCACCTTTACCGGGATGTAGTAGCGGTTCAGCAGCGCAGCTACCTGAGAGTCCTCAAAGCTCTCCCGGGCCATCACATGGCACCAGTGGCAGGTGGAATAGCCGATGGAGAGGAATATGGGCTTGTCCTCATGGCCGGCCCGGTAGAAAGCCTCCTCACCCCAGGGCAGCCAGTCCACGGGATTCTCGGCGTGCTGCCGGAGATAGGGGGACTTTTCCTTTATCAAACTGTTGCTCATGCCACAGCCTCCCAGTATCATTTGTGTTAGCATTTGAAATAGAACACTTCATTATACACCGGGATGAGGGCCCATTTCAAGACGGGACAGGTCCCGGAACAAGCTGTGAGCGGGAGATATTATGGAGCCGAAAGATTACGCCGAGAGCTGCTGCCCCTTTGACGGCAGCATGTATACCGGGACGCCGGACAGCGCCCCCTGCCCTGTGAGCCTGCCGGTGCGCCGGGTGATAGAAGAGCTGGACCGGCTCTATGAGCAGGGCCGGGAGGCGGAGGCCCAGGGCTTCCTGGAGAGCTGGCAGGAGAGGGCCGCCCGGGAAGGGGACTGGCGGGGGGAGCTGAGCTTTACCAGCGAGCTGCTGGGCCAGTACCGCCGCAGCGGAGATAAGGACAAGGGCCTGGCCGCAGTGGACAGGGCTTTGAGGCTTATCCGGGAGCACTCCATGGGCCAGACTCTCTCCGGGGCTACGGTGCTGCTCAACGCCGCAACTACCCTGAAATGCTTCGGTAAAGCGGCGGAGTCCCTGCCCATATTCCGCCATGTGAGCTGGGTATACTCCCAGAAGCTGGACCCCATGGACTACCGCTTTGCGGGGCTCTACAACAATATGGCCCTGTCCTGCGCTGATGTGGAGGACTTGGAGGGGGCGGAGAGATATTTCACCCTGGCTCTGAAAATCATGGAGAGCTGTGAAAACCCGGGCAACGACATGGCCGTCAGCTACTGCAACATGGCGGAGATGTACGACAGACAGAACCCGGAGGATGAGCGGATAGAACGCTGCATGGAGCGGGCCTGGGAGCTTCTCAACGACGCAAAGCTGCCCCGGGACGGCTACCACGCCTTCACCATATCCAAGTGCGCCCCCAGCTTTGACTACTTCGGATATTTCCTCTATGCCAAGGAACTGAGAGAGAGGGCGGAAAAGATATATGCGGGGACTTGAAAAAGCCCGGGAGCTCTACGAGAGCCGGGGAACAGAGCTCATACACCGGCTCTTCCCGGAATATGAGGATAAAATCGCCGTGGGCCTGGCGGGCCACGGCTCCGAATGCTTCGGCTATGACGACGAGCTGTCGGAGGACCACGACTTTGAAGAGGGCTTCTGCCTGTGGATAGACGATGAGACCGACCGGGAGATTGGCCTGGAGCTGAGCCGGGCTTACCGGCAGCTGAAGGGCGGCAGCTCAAGAGCCAGCGCCCTGGCGGAGCAGAGCAGGGGAGTGCGGCGCATAGGGGATTTCTACCGCCGCTACACCGGCTGTGCCGGAGCCCCGGACAGCTGGCAGGCCTGGCTTTATCTCCCCAGCCACGCCCTGGCGGAGGCCAGCAACGGCCAGGTCTGGCGGGACGGGCAGGGCCTGTTCAGTTCCATACGCCGGGAGATCCTCACGGGTATGCCCGAGGATGTGCGGAAAAAGCGCCTGGCGGCAAAGCTCATCACCATGGCCCAGGCGGGGCAGTATAACTACTCCCGCTGCATTGGCCATGGGGAGGAGGGCGGCGCCATGCTGGCTATGGGGGAATTCGTCAATGCCGCCTGCGCCGCCGTCTTCCTTTTGAACCGGCGGCACATGCCCTACTACAAGTGGCAGTTCCGGGCCCTGGGGGAACTGGAGAAACTGGGGGAGCTGAGAGAGCCCCTGGAGTTCCTGCTCACCGGAGGGAACGACTCCGCCGGGCAGAAACTCAAAGCCGAGCTGGTGGAAGATATCTGCGCCCAGGTGGTGAGGGAACTGAGGACCCAGGGCCTCAGCTGCGGCAGCTGGGACTATCTGGAGCCCCATGCCCTGGATTTGATGGAACATATAGAGAACCCCCAGATAAGGGCTCTCCACGTGATGGAGGAATAGAGATGGAGATACAATGGCTGGGCCACGCCTGCTTCAAAATCACCCACAAAGGCTACAGCGTGGTGATAGACCCCTACGACAGCGACTACACCACCGGCTATCCCAAGCTGAAAGTAAAGGCGGACAAGCTGCTGATAAGCCACGAGCACTACGGCCACAACTACCGCAAAGGCGTGGAGCTGTCCGGCAGGCCGGACAGGGACTGCCCCTTTGAGATAAGCGTTCTGGAGACCTGGCACGACAGCGTGGGGGGCATCATGCGGGGCAAGACCCTCATACATATCCTGGAGGCCGACGGGCTGAAGCTGGCCCATATGGGGGATATAGGCACGGGACTCACCGGCGGGGAGATAAGCCGCCTCTTCGGCGCCGACGCCCTGATGGTAACTGCCGGCTCCTGCACCGGTCTGCCCTCCCAGGAGGTGTGGCGCATGAGCGAGGAGCTCTTCCCCAAGGTGATAATCCCCATGCACTACAGGGACGGGAACCGGGGGCCCCGGCGGCTGGAGCATGTGCAGGCCCTGGCCGACTATTTTGAGGCCCCGGAGATGATACACCGCTACGATACCGACACCATCACCATCACGGCGGATATGGAGCCCCAGGTGGCGATACTCAAATACCTGGGAAAATGAAGTCATATGTGAGAAAGCCATGTCAGTCCGCAAAATTTTTTGCGGACTGACTAATTATTAACAAGTTTAGTGCTTTACGCGGCCTTTTATTTGTGCTAAAATTACAATAGCGCAAATACAGAAGCCGGAAAAAAAGAAATTTGAGGAGGTATACTATGGTAAACTTTGCTAAGCGAATGGACGGCATGAAAGCCTCAGATATCAGAGAGCTTTTGAAACTCACTACCAGACCTGAAATAATCTCCTTCGCAGGAGGCCTGCCTGCCCCGGAGCTTTTCCCCGTGGAAGATATCAAGGCCGCAACGGATGCGGTTATGGATGAACAGGGCCGGGCCGCTTTGCAGTACGGCCAGACTGAGGGCTATCTGCCTCTGCGCCAGAAAATAGTGGAGCGCATGGCCGCAAAGAATGCCATACATACCACGCCTGACAATATCATCCTCACCGCCGGCAGCCAGCAGGGTCTGGACTACTGCGGCAAGCTCTTCCTCGACCCCGGCGACGTGGTGGTCATGGAGAGCCCCTCTTACCTGGGCGCCATCAACGCCTTCCAGGCCTACCAGCCCAAATTCGTGGAAGTGCCCACCGACGATGAGGGCATGATAATGGAAGAGCTGGACAAGGTACTGGCCACCACCGAGAACGTGAAGCTCATCTATGTCATCCCCGATTTCCAGAACCCCAGCGGCCGCACCTGGCCCCTGGAGCGGAGAAAGAAATTCCTGGAGATAATCAATAAGTACGGCGTGCCCGCCATCGAGGACAATCCCTACGGCGAGCTGCGCTTCAAGGGCGAATATCAGCCCGCCCTCAAGAGCATGGACACCGAGGGCCTGGTAATCTACATGGGCACCTTCTCCAAGATAATGGCCCCCGGCTACCGCATAGGCTGGACCTGCGCCAATGATGAGGTCATAGAGAAGCTGAACCTTATCGCCCAGGCCGCCGCCCTCCAGACCTCCACCATCGCCCCCATGATAATCTCCAAATATATGGACATGTTCGACCTGGACGCCCATGTGGATAAGATACGGGAGACCTACAAGCACCGCTGCCAGCTGATGATAAACACCATGAAGGAGACCTTCCCGCCGGAGGCCAAGTTCACCGACCCGGACGGCGGACTGTTCACCTGGGTGGAGCTGCCGGAATATGTGAACACCCGGGAGCTGGCCGCCAAGGCCCTGGACATGGGCGTGGCCTTCGTCCCCGGCTCCGGATTCTTCCCCAACGGCGGCAACAACTGCTGCATGCGTCTCAACTACTCCTGCATGCCTGACGAGAGAATAGTGGAGGGCGTGAAGAGACTGGCTGAGGTCATCAAGGCAGCGCTGAAATGACGGAGCTTAAAGCGGGCTTGCTTGGCCAAGCGGAGACAACGGTTAACGAGAGCAACACCGCCGCCGCCATCGGCAGCGGCGCCCTGCCCGTATTTTCCACACCCCACATGATAGCCCTTATGGAGAACGCCTCCATGAACGCCATCGCACCCTGCCTGGAAGAGGGCCAGGGCAGCGTGGGCGTGAGGATAGATGTGGAGCACCTGGCGGCGACGCCCCTGGGCATGAGCGTCCGGGCGGAGAGCTGCCTCACCAAGGTGGAGGGCAGGATGCTCAGCTTTGAGGTGAAAGCCTGGGCGGGAGATGAGCTCATAGGCCGGGGCAGCCACCAGCGCTGCATAGTCCTGAACCGGCGCTTCATGGAGAAGACCCAGGCAAAGCTGAAATAGACAAGGGAAAAACACAGGGGCCGCCCGCCCCTGTGTTTTTTCGTCTTGAAGAATCCGGGATTTACTATATAATATACAAGTAAGATATATGGAAAAGCCAAATATGAAGATCAGAAGGAGACTGCCGCCATGCCCAGTACCTGGAACCGTTCCCCGGAGGAATTTCACAAGATATACCTGGCCAACACCGAGGCCTTTTATCGGGTAGGCAGCAAGAGCCTGGCAAGGGAGCTGGATGAATTCGTCACCGGCTGCGCCCTGAAGCTGTGGAGCCGGGCGGGGAACATCAACCAGCGCCATGTGGATATGGCAAACCAGATATACTCCAAGGGCCGGGAGCGGCCTGAATGGCTGCTGTGGTCCCTCACCGGCTCGGTGTGCCAGGAGGACGTGTTCCTGCCCCCGGCCTTTTACTGGGACCTGGCGGAGCAGGACGCCCGCCGGGACGGCCAGGCCTCCCGCACCTTCATACGCATGCTCACCAACATCCTGCTGTATCTGGCGGCGGCGGACGACGATGTGAGCTTCGCCGAGGCGGAGTTTATCACCCAGTGCGCCGACAAGCTGGGGGCCGTATGCGACGCCTGCGGAGTGAAGAAAAGCGACAGAGCCCTGGACCCCATGGACTATGTGAGCTCCGACGAGCCCAGCTTCATGGATAAGGCCCCGGGCAGAAGAGCCGAGGCAGGCGGGGCGGCGGAAGGGAAAAAGGCGGCGGCAGAGGAACCGGCGGAGAAGCCGGACTTTGAGCAGCTCATGGCCCAGCTGGACTCCCTGGTGGGGCTGGAGAGCGTGAAGAAAGACGTAAAAGACCTGGTGAACCTGATGAAGGTGCGGAAGCTCCGCCAGGAGGCGGGGCTGCCGGTGCCGCCCATGAGCCTGCACATGGTGTTCATGGGCAACCCCGGCACAGGCAAGACCACCGTGGCCCGGCTCATGGCGGGGCTCTACGCCGCCATCGGCGTGCTGAGCAAGGGCCAGCTGGTGGAGGTGGACCGCTCCGGGCTGGTGGCGGGCTATGTGGGCCAGACGGCTTTGAAGACCCAGGAGGCGGTCAAATCCGCCCTGGGCGGCGTGCTGTTTATCGACGAGGCCTACTCCCTCTCTTCCGGCGGGGAGAACGACTTCGGCCGGGAGGCCATAGAGACCATACTGAAAGCCATGGAGGACCACAGGGATGATCTCATCGTCATCGTGGCCGGCTATGACAAGCCCATGGAGAAGTTCCTGGGCTCCAACCCGGGCCTTGAGTCCCGCTTCAACAAGTACTTCCACTTCCCCGACTATACGGGGGAGGAGCTGCTGGCCATATTCAAGGGCCAGTGCGGGAAAAACGGCTACGCCCTCACCGCTGAGGCGGAACAGGCCGCCGGGGAGCTGTTCAGGGCTCTCTACGAAAACCGGGACGAGAACTTCGGCAACGGCCGGGACGTGCGCAACTGCTTTGAAGATATGATAGTGCGCCAGTCCAACCGGGTGGCCGCTATGGAGGAGCCCGACAGAGAGGCGCTGATGGCGGTGCTGCCGGAGGACCTGAAAGACTGAGAGAGGAAAACATAAGGCAGGGCGGCGCAAACAGCGCCGTCCTGCCTTATATATTTGTGACTCAAGGAAATGTCAGGCTATGTATCCGGGCCCTCACTTGAAGCTCAGCCTGGGCTTGTAAAATTCAAAGATGACTGCGTCACGGCCCTTTTCGTTTCTGGGCTCGTGGGAGGTCCAGCCCACCTTCATGGCGCCCAGCAGCTCCGAGAAGCGCACTGCCAGAGGCCGGGGGCCTATGCGGTAGGCTATGAACTGGGGACGGGCTATAAAGTTCATGAGACAATGAGAGAATATAAAGGCCCAGGGCTTTTTCATGTCGTAGTACTTAGCGGGCATGGCCAGCTGGCCCCGCAGCATATCCCGGGCGTGAAAACGGAACCAGGCCACTATGAGGGGGTTGAAGCTCTCCACGCACA
Source organism: Candidatus Limivicinus faecipullorum (assembly GCA_018711755.1). GTDB lineage: Bacteria > Bacillota > Clostridia > Oscillospirales > Oscillospiraceae > Limivicinus > Limivicinus faecipullorum. Next base: position 8,325 of record DVHY01000098.1, read on the forward strand.
CGCTGCCCCGGTAATCGTTCAGCAGGGAGAGGGTCTTGCGGCAGAGCTCCCGGTTGTTGGGGCCGTTCTTGATCTCCAGTATGATGGGCCCCCGGCCCCGGATCACCTCCAGAACCTGGCTGAGCAGAGGTATGCGCTCCTCCGTGCCGCAGAGGGGGAACTGCTGCAGCTGCTCAAAACTGTAGTCCTCCACCCGGCCTTCCACGCCGCAGACACGGCTCAGGTCATCGTCGTGAAATACCACCACCTGGCCGTCCCGGCTCAAATGTACGTCCAGCTCCACACCATAGCCCGCCCGGGCGGCCAGACGGAAAGCGGCGATGGAGTTTTCCGGCACGGACTTGTCCCGGGAATGGAGGCCCCGGTGGGCAAAGTTCATGCCCATAAAGGGGGCTTTCTGCCGCCTGCCGGCGTGGCCCGGGGCCAGAAGAAAAACGGGAGCCGCCGCCGCTGCGGCCGCCGCCAATATCAGCTTGCTGTTTTTTGTCAATGGGAGCACCTCTTCCAACAAAGGATATTTTCTTTTACATGTATTTTACCACTTCCAGCTTGCCCCAGTCAATTTTCTTATTGTAAAATTTGCACGGTTATTATAAAATATAAAGCATAAATTTGCGGAGGATTCACAAATGAAGCTGAACAACAAACGCACTATATTGGTGGGCTTGGCCTTTCTGTCCATATGCGCCTTCTGGCAGATGTACGACAGTATAGTGCCTTTGATACTCACCAATACCTTCCACCTGAACGAGACTCTGTCCGGGGCCATCATGGCGGCGGACAATGTGCTGGCCCTGTTTTTGCTGCCCATCTTCGGCGGTATCTCCGACAGGACCAATACCAGGATAGGCAAGCGCATGCCCTTTATCCTCTTCGGCACCGGCTGCGCCATTATCCTTATGAATGTCCTGCCCCTGCTGGACAACGGCTATGCGGCGTCCCCCTCCGGATTTGAGCTGGTGTCTTTCGTAATTGTGCTGGGCCTGCTGCTCATTGCCATGGGCACCTACCGCTCTCCCGCCGTGGCCCTGATGCCCGACGTGACCCCCAAGCCCCTGCGCTCCAAAGGCAACGCCATTATCAACCTCATGGGCGCCGTGGGCGGCATAATCTACCTGGGAGTGGCGGCGGTGATGTACCCCAACTCCAAAGTACAGGGCCTGGAGCATGTGAACTACCAGCCCCTGTTCATGGTGGTATCCGCCATCATGTTCGTCTCCATTGCCCTGCTGTTTCTCACCATCAAGGAGCCCAAGCTCTCCGCAGAGAACCAGGCCCTGGAAAAGCAGCACCCGGAATGGGACCTGGCCCGGGACGACGGCAGCGGCCACGAGGTGCTGCCCGCCCCGGTGAAGCGTTCCCTGGGCTTCCTGCTGGCCTCCATCGCCCTGTGGTTCATAGGCTATAACGGCGTCACCACCTGGTTTACCACCTACGTGAGCGTGGTCATGGGCCAGGGCCTGGGCGGAGCGTCCACCTGCCTGCTTATAGCCACCGGCGGCGCCATAGTCTCCTACATACCCATAGGCGCCCTGGCCTCCAAAATAGGCCGGAGAAAGACCATAATGGGGGGCATAATACTGCTGGCTGCCTGCTTTGCCCTGGGCTATGTGCTCACAACTGCCTACAGCAGCATAAACGCAGTGATGTTCGTAGTCTTTGCCCTGGTGGGCCTGGCCTGGGCCGCCATCAACGTCAACTCCCTGCCCATGGTGGTGGAGATGTGCAAGGGCTCGGATATAGGCAAGTTCACCGGATACTACTACACCGCTTCCATGTCCGCTCAAATAGTTACCCCCATGCTGGCCGGCACCCTTATGCGCCATATAGATTACCGGGTGCTCTTCCCCTACGCCGCCTTCTTCGTGGCCATGAGCTTTGCGACCATGGTCTTCGTGCGTCACGGCGACGTAAAGGCCCAGGGCAAACGGGGCCTGGAGGCCTTCGAGGATATGGACGACTGAGATTCCTATATTTTAGACACAGTGTAATATAGACCTAAGCCGCAGGCAGATGCCTGCGGCTTTTGCAGCTTATTTCAGCTCCTGCTCCAGACCGTCAAATTCCGGAGTGGAAAAGAACTCGCCAAGAGTGATATCAAGACCGTCGCATAATTTTTTGATGGTAATTATTGATACATCCCGCCTGCGCCGGTCCAAAAGACTGTACACGGTGGATGGAGTTACCCCGGAAATGT
>DVHY01000099.1 GCA_018711755.1 Candidatus Limivicinus faecipullorum
AATTTTTTATAGGGATATTAGGAGGATTGAACATGCAATACGTTCTCATTGCGCTGATCCTGGTTATCGTAATCATTCTCATCCGCTGCATACGCATTGTCCAGCAGGCAAAAGCCTATGTCATCGAGTTCCTTGGCGCCTATAAGACCACCTGGACCGTGGGCATCCACTTCAAGCTCCCCTTTGTGGAGCGGGTGGCCAAGATAGTCTCCCTGAAAGAGCAGGTGGCGGACTTCCCGCCCCAGCCCGTTATCACCAAAGATAACGTCACCATGCAGATAGACACCGTTGTGTACTTCCAGATAACCGACCCCAAGCTCTATACCTACGGCATCGAGCAGCCCCTGGTGGCCATTGAGAACCTGTCAGCCACCACCCTGCGTAACATCATAGGCGACCTGGAGCTGGACCAGTGCCTCACCAGCCGAGACATTATCAATACCAAGATGCGCACTATCCTGGACGAAGCTACCGACCCCTGGGGCATCAAGGTCAACCGCGTTGAGCTGAAGAACATCCTGCCTCCCAAGGAAATCCAGAACGCCATGGAGAAGCAGATGAAGGCCGAGCGTGAACGCCGTGAGGCCATACTCCGGGCCGAAGGCGAAAAGCGGGCCGCCATCCTGGAGGCCGAAGGCGAGAAGGAATCCGCCATACTCAGAGCCGACGCCATGAAGCAGCAGCAGATACTGGAGGCCGAAGGTCAGGCCGAGGCCATACTGAAGGTCCAGACCGCTACCGCCGAAGGTATACGCCTGATAAACGAGGCCGCGCCCTCCGAGGCCGTGGTGAAGCTGAAGGCCCTGGAGGCTTTCTCCGCCGCCGCCAACGGCAAGGCCACCAAGATAATCATCCCCAGCGAAATCCAGGGTCTGGCCGGCCTGGCCAGCGGAGTGCTGGAGAGCGTCAAGTCCGACGAGCCCGCCAAATAAGCGGAGCTGCGGCAACAGCGGTTCAAGACCGGCGGCAATATCCCGCCGGTCTTTTGACGAAATGAAGAGAGGGGATTTGATATGAGCCTTGCCCAAGATTTTCTTGTAAAACACCGCATGGAGCCCCAGCGCATCGTCCCGGCTGAGCTGGCCGATGCAATGACGGAGGACATGCGCAGGGGCCTGAAAGGGGAGAAGAGCTCCCTGCCCATGATAGCTACATACCTGAGCAACGACGGCACGGTACCCAGCGGGGCCTGCGCCGCAGTCATCGACGCCGGAGGCACCAACTTCCGCAGCGCCCTGGTGCGCTTTACCGGGGAGGGCTATCAGGTGGAGGACCTGGGCCGCTGGAAAATGCCCGGCGTGGACGAGCCCTGCACCTGGGATGACTTTATCGCTTTCACCGCCGACCATATCCAGCACCTGCTGGACAGGACGGAGGTCATCGGCTTCTGCTTTTCCTACAATGCGGAGATCACCCCGGACATGGACGGCAGGGTGAAGCGCATCGACAAGGAAGTGATAATAAAAGGCTGCGAGGGGCAGCTGGTGGCCGCCTCCCTGAAGGAGGAGCTCCGCCGCCGTGGCATTGAGGGAAAGAAGATCGTCATACTCAACGACACTGCCGCCGCCCTGCTTGGCGGCGCCGTGACTTTGGACAAGAGCGCCTACAGCGGCTTTATCGGCCAGATAAGCGGCACCGGCACCAACACCTGCACCTCCGTGCCCAGAGAGATGATAGAAAAGCTGGGGCTGAAGGGCAGCCGGGGCATGCTGGTGAATCTGGAGTCCGGCATGTACGACGGCATTGAGAGCGGAGACTTCGACCTGCTGCTGGACAGAGAGAGCAACAACCCGGGGGACAAGGACTTTGAGAAGAAGACCGCCGGGGTCTACCTGGGTGAGCTGTGCCGTCTGATGCTGCTCTCGGCAGGGGAGGAGGGCTTTATCAGCCCCGCCAGCCTGGAAAAAGCCAGGGCCCTGGGACATATAGACTCGTCGGTGATAGACGCCTGGTCTGCGGGAGAAGGGCTGGATAAGATAGCCGCCTGCCCCGCCGACGCCGACTTCGTCCGGGAGCTTAGCCTGTCCCTGTTCCAGCGTTCCGCCCGCTGCATGTGCGTAAATCTCTTGGCCATCGCCAGACTTATCAGGGCCGGCAGGGAGGCGGACCGGCCGGTCTGCGTTTGCGCCGAGGGCTCTCTGGTCCAGCGCAGCCACCATTACCGGCCTGTGTTGGAAAAGCTGCTGGAGACTGAGGGAAGAGAGAAACTGGGCCTTCACTTCCTGCTGCTGGTAGGCAGCGAGACAACGCTGCCTGGCTCTGCCGCCGCCGCCCTGCTCAACTGCTGAAAAAATTTTTAATGAGGTATAGAAAATGAAACTGACTGTTATTGACGGTTATACCATGAACCCCGGGGACCTGAGCTGGGAGCAGTATGAGAAGTTCGGAGAGCTCCGGGTCTTCGACCACTATACCGGGGACGAGGAAGAGGTCATCAGACGCATAGGCGATGCGGAAATAGTCATCGCCAACAAGTCCAAGGTCACCCGCCGGGTGATAGACGCCTGCCCCAACATCCGCTTTATCGCCGTACAGGCCACGGGCTACGACCCCATCGACTATGTCTACGCCCGGGAGAAGGGCATACCCGTATCCAACGTGCCGGCCTACGGCACCGACTCCGTGGCCCAGTTTGCCATCGCCCTGCTGCTGGAGATATGCGGCCACGCCGGCCACCATGACCAGGCGGTACATCAGGGGAAATGGGCGGCCTGCGGAGACTGGTGCTTCTGGGACTACCCCATGATCGAGCTCTCCGGCAAGACCATGGGCATCATAGGCTTCGGCCGCATCGGCCAGGCCGTGGGCCGCATCGCCTCCGCCCTGGGCATGAAGGTGCTGGCCTATAACCGCAGCCGCAGCGAGAGCGGAGCAAAGATCGCCCAGTATGTGGAGCTGGATGAGCTCCTGGAGCGTGCCGACGTCATTTCCCTCCATTGCCCAGCTTTCCCTGAGACTGTGGGCATAATTAATAAGAACACCATTGCTAAGATGAAGGATGGGGTAATACTGATAAACAACAGCCGGGGCGCCCTGGTGGTGGAGCAGGATCTGGCCGAGGCCCTCAACTCCGGCAAGGTGGCCGCCGCCGCGCTGGATGTGGTGAGCAGCGAACCCATCAGGGAGGATAACCCCCTGCTGAGAGCAAAGAATTGTCTCATTACTCCGCATATCAGCTGGGCCCCCAAGGAGAGCCGCCAGCGTATCATGGACTGCACGGAAGAGAATATACGCTGTTTCCTGGCGGGAAAGCCCCAGAATGTGGTGAATTAAGAACTTTATGTCTTGCGCCGGTGGGACTCATATGTTATAATCAGCGGCGTTGCCGGTCAAGCTTCCGGGCCGGAAATATTTTGCTTGGAGAATTTATATGTTTGAATGGTTAACGGCCACCGACGCCGGCAGATTTCTGACCACTTTTTTCATTTCCATGCTCCCCATCGTGGAGCTGAGAGCGGGACTGCCCTACGGCATAGCCCTGGGCCTGGATTATCCCCTGGCCCTCACCGCCGCCCTGGTGGGCAATATGATCCCAGTGCCCTTTATAGTGGTGTACATCCGTAGGATATTTGTGTGGCTCAGAGCCCACTTTGCCAAAATGGACAGCTTCATAACCAAGCTGGAGAAAAAAGCCCACCTGAAAGGTGAGACCGTACGTAAATACGGACCCCTGGGCCTGCTCATCTTTGTGGCCATACCTCTGCCCGGCACCGGTGCCTGGACGGGCGCCCTCATTGCCGCTCTGCTGGATATGCGCCTGAAAAGCGCCGTGCCCAGCATCTTCATGGGAGTCTGCATCGCCGCAACGATAATGACCCTCCTCACCTTCGGCGTCATCCATATCGTATGAGCGCCGGGGAGAATTGGAAAAACCGAACAGAAAATCCAGGACCCGGAAAGAGCTATGGCCTTTCCGGGTCCTGCCGGTTTGCAAGTAAAATTCCCGCCAGGCTTCCAACCGTGCATTTTGCCCGGGACGAAATACCGGACATCCGAAAAACCTGAAGACCCGGCCTTTTCCCTGCGGCTTATGACATTGCCGCCGGTACCTGCCCCATCGCCCCCTGCGGCTGTCCATCCTTGCCGCTGCATATACCGCTTTCCGCTGACCCCAAGGCGACGGAACATGCACGGGAAATTCGGGGGAATTTTTTTTGAAGAAATACTTGACTTAGTCAAGCCATGAGAGTATACTTGACTAAGTCAAGCAAGGGAGTTGTGTTGTATGTTTCAGACGCTGGCTTTTTATGCCACGGCATTTCACCGGGATTTTGCGGCCTACACCACGGCAAGGCTGCAAAAGCTGGGGCTGAGCTTTGGGCTGCTGTTTCCCCTGATATATGTGGGCAAGCACCCGGGCTGTTCTCAGGCCCAGCTGACTTCGGCTCTGGGCCTGGACTGGGGCTATTCCCAGCGGAGCATTACCCGGCTTGTGGATGAGGGCTTCCTGACCCGGGAGAAGTCCGGCAGGGCCTATCGTCTCGGGCTGAGTGCGAGAGGGGAAGAGGCTTTTGCCCTGAGCCACCAGGTCTTCTTTGACTGGGACAGGGAGAAGCTGGCCTCCCTGGAGCCGGAAGAGCGCCGGCAGCTGCTGGAGCTGCTGGCAAAGCTGAGAGGAAAGGACAGAGAGAGCTGATGTACGAAGTTCTGACCAGCCCCCTGGATTACGGGGGGATAAGGCTTAAAAACAGGATAATTTTTGCTCCGACCACTCTGGGCCTCAGGGCTGAGGAGCAGCTGGAGCGGCTGAGGAAGATAGCCGCCGGGGGCTGCGCCATGATAATCATTGGGGATGTGCCGGTGCTGCCCGGGGGCTTTTGCCCCTCTCTGTACAGCAAAAAGGGCTTTGCCTGGTACAAAAGGCTGGCGGATACCGTACACGGGGAGGGCTGCCTGCTGTGCGCCCAGCTGCACCAGTCCGACTCCAATTTCAAAGGGATGCTGAAGTATGTCCCGGCAATGGTCAGCAGGAGAGTTTCCCCGGATGAGCTGAGAGAGCTTATGAACCGGAATGTGGGGCCGTATATAAGCGGCCTGCCGGAAGAGCGGCTGAGGGAGATAAGCTCCGCCTTCGGCCCTGCGGCGGAGCTGGCGGCGGAGGCGGGCTTTGACATGGTCCAGGTCCACGGGGACAGGATGTGCGGCAGCCTCAGCTCCTCCCTGTTCAACAGCCGCAGCGACTGCTACGGAGGCAGCCCGGAGAACAGGGCCCGCTTTGCCGTGGAGGCGGTATCCGCCATCCGCAGCCGGCTGCCGGAACTGCCCATAGATTACAAGCTGGCTGTGCGCCGGGAGCAGCCCCACTACGGCAATGCGGGAGTGGCGGAGGATGAGCTGAAAATTTTCGTGCCGCTGCTGGAGCGGGCGGGAGTCACCAGTTTCCATGTGGCTCTGGCGGACCACGGGAAACTCAGCGACACCATTCCGGCCAAAAACCATCCATATTTTGGGGCGGAGGGCTGCTTTCTGGAATTCAGCGACCAGGTACGCAGCCTCACGAAACTGCCCGTATGCGCCGTTGGCGGCTTTACGGACCCGGACTTTTTGGAGGCGCAGCTGAGGGCGGGGCGCATGGACTGCGCCGCCATGAGCCGCCAGCTGATAGCCGACGCGGACTGGCCCAGAAAGGTGATGGAGGGCCGGGAACGGGAGATAAACCGCTGCATACGCTGCAACAGAGAATGTCTCGGGGGGATAATGTCTCACCGGGGAGTACACTGTATATATGAAAG